>NZ_CP047130.1:3664492-3969866 GCF_009832865.1 Colwellia sp. 20A7
AAACAACTTCTGCTTGTCCTGCACTATTTAAGCTAACTTGTGGCTGACTATTTGGGTTATATTGTTTATCAAGTACACCTTGAAAAAAGTACATTAATAATGCAATAGCAATAATCCATGCAAGCCAAACAAATAGCTTACCTATTTTGTTTGTTGAGTCATCTTCAGTCATAATAAAGAAATTCTCACATAAGCGTTAAAATAAAAGTTATTGTATGTCGTTAAGCAAACAGAAAAAAGTGATAAAGCGTAATAATTTGCGACCAAACTACAACATAGAAGATGGTTGGCTATCAGATATGCCTCAACAGAGGTCGCCTTTTTTCACGCCTAGATGTCAAGATGTGCCTGTTTCGTTACTGGTCGTTCACAATATATCCTTACCTGCAGGCGAGTTTGGCAATAATTATATAACTGAGCTCTTTCTTGGAAAAATAGATGCAAATGCTCACCCTAGCTTTGCTGATATAGCTGAATTACAAGTATCTGCCCATTGCTTGGTTAAGCGTGATGGCAGTATTATTCAGTATGTATCTTTTGATGATAAAGCATGGCATGCGGGCGTATCTAATTTTAATGGCATAGAAAAGTGTAATGACTTTTCTATCGGTATTGAGCTTGAAGGTACGGATGATATACCTTATGAAGAAGCACAATACCAAGCATTAGTAGCATTAACGGTGATGATACAAAAAAACTACCCACTTGTTAGTAATAAAAATATTGCCGGACATTGTGATATTGCTAATGGCAGAAAAACAGATCCTGGGCCAGCATTTGATTGGGCCTATTTTCATCAGTGTTTACAACAACGAAAAGTTAGCGAATAATCCTTTTAATTTATCGCAATAAAAAATACAACTATGCTTTAAATCACTGGATTTTATCAAACAGAAAAGTACCGTATTGACGTTAATCAATACATATAATTAATTGATCCTTGCGGAAAATGGATTCTATTTATTAATAAATAAGGTTACACATGAGTTTACTAAGTTTACTAATCGCCTTAATGGCTGAAAAAACACTTTCTTCATCCATATGGCGCTTCGATTTCTACTATCAAAAATATATAAGTTTTTTCCAAAATAACGGCGTTTTATCCCGTATTAAAGCGACGAGTATTCGTTATACCCTGTTTTTGTTAGTACCTGTCGTTATTATTTATGGCGTTTTAGCAATAGTAGATAACGGGTTATTACACTTAATCATTTCAACCTTAATTCTTATTGTCACCTTGGGTTGTTCCAAAACAAGAAACAGCTACAAACAATATTTACTTGCCGCTTTTAAAGGTGATGACACCACCTCTAATTTACATCATCAGCAATTATTGGAAGATAAAAACCTACCTGCTGTTGGCTTTGGGCAAGCACTTATTTGGTTAAATTATCGTTATTATATTGCCATTATGATTTTTTTCATTTTTTTCGGTGCCGCCGGCGCGGTATTCTATCGTTTATTAACGACAGTTATAGAGCAAGAGAATGGCTGTACCTTGAATAAAAAAACAGAAAATGAAACGGCTGAGATTAAAAATAACGAAGTACAAGAGGTTGTTGAAGAAACTACAGATTCATCAATAGAAAGCTCCTTCGATGAGGGTATTAAAAATGAGCCAGTACTAAGCTGTAATAATTATCACAAAATTCTTTTTTATATTGATTGGTTACCAGTGCGGATTACTTCATTTGGCTACATGTTCGTCGGTCATTTTTCAAAAGCCTTTCCGATGTGGCTAGAAAGTTTGTTTGATACAAAGAAGCTCACTCATGAAGTTCTTATTGATGTAGCACAAAAATCTGAAGATATAATGCTTGAAGATGGTGACTGTACAGCAGAGCCTTGCTTACTAGTGCGTTTAGCAAAACGAAACCTTCTGCTAATGTTAGCGCTTATAGCCTTACTAACATTAATAGGCATAGTTAGTTAGTTAGTTAGTTAGTTACGACTGTAATAACAATAATTTAATCAAATTTAATTTCAGAGAAAAATACTTTTTCTAAATGCTCTTCTCTGAAATTATTCTACTTCACCTCTCGTTAAAACCTACTTTATTTCTTTTTTTAATTGGTATTACCAATATTCAAGACACAAAAATCAAACGATTGTTTTGAGCTTTTACTCTATTTTTTATTCCGTACTTCGACGTGATCTTTCTTGCTTTACGGGCAAACTTCAACTAAATTACATTGCAAACAACAGGCATCTTTGTTATTTTACTAACATAAAAACGAATGGTAATACCAATTTACCAAGAGATATTTATTAAGGTTTAACACTTAATGCAACAGCCATTAAAACAAAAAAAGCTATCTGACATTATTTTAGTGCAACTAGAAAACATGATTTTAGAGGGTGGTTTACTACCCGGTGAAAAATTATTACCTGAACGTGAGCTAGCAAAAAAGTTCGATGTTTCTAGACCTTCACTTCGTGAAGCGGTGCAAAAGTTAGAAGCTAAAGGATTAGTTACACGTAAACAAGGCGGTGGTACCTTCGTATCTAAAGCGATTATGAAGTCTTTTTCTGATCCATTATTTGATTTGATGGCAGAAAATAATGAATCACAATTTGATCTATTAGAGTTTCGCCATGGTATAGAAGGAATGGCTTCTTATTATGCTGCGATGCGTGGAACAAGCGCTGACTTTGAGAATATACAAGCCAAACACGACAATATAGGGAATTGTCAATTAGAGAACGACTATAGTATAGAAGCTAATGCCGTTTATGAGTTTTATGTTGCTATATGCACGGCATCACATAATGCCGTGATATTACATACAGCTAGAAGTATGTCAGCACTGTTAGTAGATAACATAGAGCGAAATTTAACAATGTTAGCAAAACGTCCTGATATTTTTAGTAAGATAACAGACTATAGAAGAAATTTACTTGATGCTATTACTAGTGGGCAGCCAAAAAAAGCTTGGGGTGCAAGTCACCGTCACCTTGCTTTTATTGAAGAAGTTCTGCTAAAGCTAACACACGAACACAGCCGTATGGAACGTTCCATGAGGCGAATGTAATCACTGCTTTAAAGCTAAAGTAGATAAATGCATAGATTGCCTATGCCAAATATGTAAAAAATTATTAAATAAACAAATAATATTGGAGACAACACAATATGTCAGATCTACCAAACATTGATATCGATTCATTAGAAACCCAAGAGTGGTTAGAGTCGATGGAATCAGTATTAGAAAATGAAGGCCCAGAACGCGCACACTTTTTACTTGAAGCGTTAATTGAACGTGCCCGTCGCGGTGGTACTCATTTACCTTTTGAAGCAACAACAGCTTATGTAAATACTATTCCTCCTGGGCAAGAGCCTCATATGCCTGCGGATCAAACAATAGAATCACGTATTCGTGCTGCTATTCGTTGGAATGCGTTAGTACTAGTATTACGTGCCTCTAAAAAAGATTTAGAGCTTGGTGGTCATATTGGTAGTTTTGCTTCTTCTTCTACACTTTATGATGTAGGTTTTAACCATTTCTTCAAAGCCGCTTCAGAAAAAGATGGTGGTGACTTTATTTTTGCTCAGGGTCATATCTCTCCAGGTATATACTCTCGTGCATTTATGGAAGGTCGTTTAACTGAAGAACAGATGAACAACTTCCGTCAAGAATGTGATGGTGAAGGTCTATCTTCATACCCTCACCCTCATTTAATGAAAGATTTTTGGCAGTTCCCAACGGTTTCTATGGGTCTTGGTCCATTACAAGCTATTTATACTGCTCGTTTCTTAAAATATCTTACCGATCGTGGTATTAAAGATTGCTCTGGCCAACGTGTTTACTGTTTCTTAGGTGATGGCGAAACTGATGAGCCAGAATCATTAGGTGCTATTGGTTTAGCCTCTCGTGAAGGTTTAGACAACTTAACATTCGTTATTAACTGTAACTTACAACGTTTAGATGGTCCTGTTCGTGGTAATGGAAAGATTATCCAAGAGCTTGAAGGTACATTCCGTGGCGCTGGCTGGGAAGTAGTTAAAGTTATTTGGGGTAGCTACTGGGATCCATTACTTGCACGTGATACATCAGGTAAGTTATTACAATTAATGAATGAAACCGTTGATGGTGAATATCAGAACTGTAAAGCAAAAGGCGGTAAATATACGCGCGAAAAATTCTTTAACAAATACCCAGAAACAGAAGCGATGGTTGCTAACATGTCTGATAAAGACATTTGGCGTTTAAACCGTGGTGGTCATGACCCAGTTAAAGTGTATGCAGCTTACGAAAAAGCAATGAATACTAAAGGTCGTCCAACCGTTATCTTAGCTAAAACAGTTAAAGGTTTTGGTTTAGGTGCTTCAGGCGAAGCATTAAATATTGCGCATAACGTTAAGAAAATGGACGTTGAATCAATTAAACATTACCGTGACCGTTTTAATATTCCGGTAAGTGATGACGAGATTGCTGATTTACCTTTCTACAGATTCCCTGAAGATAGCGATGAATTTAAGTACATGAAAGCGCGTCGTGAAGCACTAGGTGGTTCATTACCAGCGCGTCGTTTACAAGCAGAAGAACAACTTGAAATTCCTTCACTTAAAATCTTTGAACCGATATTAAAAGGCTCAGGTGATCGTCAAGTATCGTCAACAATGACGTTTGTACGTGTACTGAACAGCTTATTAAAAGATAAGAAAATAGGTAAACGTGTTGTTCCTATTATTCCTGATGAAGCACGTACTTTTGGTATGGAAGGTTTATTCCGCCAAGTAGGTATCTATGCAAGTGAAGGTCAAAAATATATCCCACAAGATGCTGATCAAGTAGCTTATTACCGTGAAGATAAAAAAGGCCAAGTACTGCAAGAAGGCATAAACGAACTAGGTGCTATGGCATCTTGGGTTGCTGCGGGTACTTCTTACTCAACATGTAACGCGACCACTATTCCATTCTACATTTACTACTCAATGTTTGGTTTCCAACGTGTTGGTGATTTAGCATGGGCAGCGGGTGATAGCCAAGCGCGTGGTTTCTTATTAGGTGCTACTGCTGGTAGAACAACACTTAACGGTGAAGGTCTTCAACATCAAGATGGTCATTCACACGTTCAAGCAGGCTTAATCCCTAACTGTGTAACTTACGATCCAACATACGGTTATGAAATTGCGGTTATCGTGCGTGAAGGTTTACGTCGTATGTATGAAGAAAATGAAAATATCTTCTTCTACTTAACATTAATGAATGAAAACTATCAACATCCGGCAATGCCTGAAAGTAAAACTGTTGAAGAAGAAATCATTAAAGGTATTTATCAACTTGAGCAAGTTGCCCCAGCTAAAGGCAAAGTAATTGCTAATGTTCAATTATTAGGTTCAGGTACTATTTTAGAAAAAGTACGTGAAGCTGCGCAAATTCTTGCCAATGATTACAACATATCAAGTGATGTTTACTCAGTAACGTCATTCAATGAATTAGGCCGAGATGGTCAAGATGTAACACGTTGGAATATGCTTCACCCTGAAAGTAAGCCACGTGTACCTTACATCACTCAAGTAATTACCAAAGAAGCAGGTCCAGCAATTTCTGCAACTGATTATATTAAAAATTATTCGGACCAAGTACGTGCTTACATCGATACTGAATACCGTTGTTTAGGTACTGATGGTTTTGGCCGTAGTGATAGCCGTGCAAACTTACGTACGCATTTTGAAGTAAGTGCTGCATATGTTGTTGTTGCTTCGTTATTTGAATTAGCGAACCGTGGTGATATTGAAAGCTCAGTTGTTTCAGAGGCGATTAAACGCTTTGATATAAACACTGAAAAACTTAACCCACTTTACGCATAATTAGTGACTAGAGAAGGAAAATATAATGTCTATTGAAAAAATTCTAGTCCCTGATGTAGGTGGCGACGAAGTTGAAATTATCGAAATTTGTTTTGCTGTTGGCGACAAAATCGAAGCTGATGAAGGTATTATTACCGTTGAAACTGACAAAGCTTCTATGGATATCCCTGCCCCATTTGCAGGTAAGCTTGTTAGCTTAACTGTAAACGTTGGTGACAAAATTAAAGAAGGCGATATTATTGCCGAAATGGAAAGTGCTGAATCAGAAAGCGCTGAAACCGAAAGTGAACCAGCGCCAGCGACTGAAGAAGCTCAGGCTCCTGAAGCACCTGCTGAAGAGCCTGCGGTTGAAGAAGCACCAGTAGCAGCTGCTGCATCGTCAGGTGCATCAGAAATTATTGATATAGCGGTACCTGATATAGGTGAAGACGGCGAAGTTGATGTAATAGATGTATTAGTAAGTGTAGGTGATGTTGTTGAAGCAGAAGACGGTTTAATCACTGTCGAAACTGACAAAGCAACAATGGATGTACCTTCAACACATGCAGGTACAGTTAAAGAAGTTTACATTTCTAATGGCGATAAAGTTAAACAAGGTTCACTTGTTATTAAACTTGAAATTGCAGGCAGTACTTCCGTTGAAGCGCCAGTAGTAGAAGCACCTGTTGCTGAAACTAGCGCACCTAAAGAAGCGCCAGCTAAAGTTGCACCAACAACAGCACCAACTAGCTCACCTGTACCGCATCACCCACAGTCAGGCGTTGTGAATAAAGGAACTATTTATACCTCTCCTTCTATTCGACGTATTGCCCGTGAATTTGGTGTTGATTTAACCTTGGTTAAAGGCACAGGTAATAAAGGCCGTATTTTAAAAGAAGATGTTCAATCTTACGTTAAATATGAACTTTCTCGTCCGAAAGCTAATGCAGGTAGTTCTGTCGCTGCCGGTGAAGGTGGATTACAAGTTGTTAGTGCTAAAGCTATCGATTTCTCAAAATTTGGTGAAATTGAAACGAAAGCATTAACACGCATTCAAAAAATATCAGGTCCATTCTTACATCGTAACTGGGTTACTATTCCTCACGTTACTCAGTTTGATGAAGCTGACATCACCAATGTTGAAGCATTCCGTAAAGAACAAAATGTTGTTTGTGAAAAGCAAAAGTTAGGCTTTAAAATTACTCCCTTAGTGTTTATTTTAAAAGCCGTGGCTGACGCATTGCGCACATACCCAACCTTTAACTCAAGCTTGAGTGAAGATGGTGAAAGCTTAATTTTGAAAAAATACATCCACATTGGTGTTGCAGTTGATACACCTAATGGTTTAGTTGTACCAGTAGTGCGTGACGTTGATCAAAAAGGTATTCATCAATTATCTCGTGAATTACTTGAAATCAGCATGAAAGCACGTGATGGCAAATTGAAAGCAGCTGATATGCAAGGTGGTTGTTTTACTATCTCTAGTCTTGGTGGTATTGGTGGTACTGCATTTACACCAATCGTTAACGCACCTGAAGTTGCTATTTTAGGTGTGTCGAAATCAGAAATGAAGCCGAAATGGAATGGTAAAGATTTTGAACCTAAGCTGATGTTGCCATTATCTATGTCTTATGACCATCGCGTAATTGATGGTGCACTTGCTGCTCGATTTACCATGCATTTAGCCAGTGTAATGTCTGACATTCGTAAATTAATACTTTAGTTAGAATTTTCTGAATTAATATTGGCGAAATTCAACAGATAAGCGTAGAATTTCGCTATTAATGCCAATATTATTAACTTGGTATAATATATTTACACAAATTAAAACTTTCATAGTTTATTGAGGATTGTATGAGTAACGAGATAAAAACTCAGGTTGTTATTTTAGGTGGTGGCCCTGGCGGTTATTCTGCTGCTTTTCGCGCTGCAGATTTAGGTTTAGATGTTGTATTAGTTGAGAGCCGCTCAACGTTAGGTGGCGTATGCTTAAATGTAGGTTGTATTCCATCTAAAGCATTATTACATGTGGCTAAAGTTATTGATGATGCTGCTGCAATGGCTTCACACGGTGTAACATTTGGTAAGCCAGAAATTAACTTAGACAAAATTCGTAGCTGGAAAGAAGATGTTATCGGCCAACTTACGGGTGGTTTAGGCGGAATGTCAAAAGCACGTAAAGTTAATACTGTTACTGGCTTAGGTAAATTCACATCAGATAAAACAATTGAAGTTGAAGGTGCTGACGGTAAAACAACTATCACTTTTGATAATGCTATTATTGCCTGTGGTTCTTCAGTTATCGATTTACCATTTATTCCTAACGATGACCCTCGCGTTATCGACTCTACTGGAGCACTTGAACTTCAAGATATTCCTGGAGAGATGTTAGTACTAGGTGGCGGTATTATTGGATTAGAAATGGGCACTGTTTATGCAGCTCTTGGTTCTAATGTAAGTGTTGTTGAATTTGCTGATCAATTAGTGCCAGCGGCTGATAAAGACATTGTTAAGATTTACACTAACTACAACAAAAACAAGTTCAACATCATGTTGTCTACTAAAGTTGTTGCTGTTGAAGCTAAAGACGATGGTTTATACGTTACTTTTGAAGGTAAGAATGCTCCTGAAGGTCAAGTTCGTTACGACAAAATTTTAGTTGCTGTAGGTCGTAAGCCAAATGGTCACTTAGTTGGCGCAGATAAGGCTGGCGTAAATGTTGATGAGCGTGGTTTTATCAATGTATCTAAAGAACTTCGTACGAATGTTCCACATATCTTCGCCGTTGGTGATGTTGTAGGACAACCTATGCTTGCGCATAAAGCTGTACATGAAGCGCATTGTGCTGCTGAAGTTATATCAGGCAAAAAACATGAGTTTGATCCTCGTTGTATCCCTTCAATTGCCTATACTGATCCAGAAATGGCTTGGGTTGGTGTAACTGAACGTGAAGCAAAAGAGCAAGGTTTAAATATTGAAGTTGCTAATTTCCCATGGGCCGCTTCTGGTCGTGCTATCGCTTCAGCACGTACTGAAGGTAAAACTAAGATGATTTTCGAAAAAGAAACTGGTCGTGTTTTAGGTGGTGCTATTGTAGGTATCAATGCCGGCGAAATGCTTGGTGAAATTTGTTTAGCCGTAGAAATGGGCGCTGATGCAGAAGATGTTGGTTTAACTATTCATGCTCACCCAACGTTAAACGAATCAATTGGTTTAGCGGCAGAAATCTTTGAAGGTTCAATCACTGATTTACCAAATGCTAAAGCTGTTAAAAAGAAAAAATAATTATCTCCAAATAATTATTTAATAACGCTTTCAAAACTATAATCCGATGTCCCCATGGACATCGGATTTTTTTACCTCAAAAATAGCCTTCATTACATTTCAATATTCCAATCTCGCTCAACATTAAACCGAATAAAGCAGAACTTATACCAATATCACTAACTATGTGATCATTTCTACTGGCTAAAATCACCAACTACATCGTTATTTATTTAATAATTAGAACAACTAGTTATTGAAATAAACGCCTTGTATTTGGCAATCTTTTCTACGTATGAAACTGGTATTAGGTAACTTAATTTTCTTTTTAAAATAAAAAATATGAATTTAGCGAAATAAAAACACTCAATAGCCTATCTTATAAGTAGTTATTTATTTACTAGTAAGGAATATCAAGATGTCTTTAGTTAAAAGATCAGTTCAAGCGGCTATGATGATGATCATGTTTTTCAGTTTCTCAGCTTTCGCAGTTGATGATGCAGTTAACACTGGCCGCTTTAATAGTGTTGCTATTGATGGTTACGATACAGTGGCATATTTCACTCAAAATAAAGCAGTAGAAGGCGATAAAGCGTTTAAAGTTAAATGGCGTGATGCTTACTGGTATTTTAACAGTAAAGAAAATAAAGCATTATTTGAAGCTGAGCCAGAGAAGTATGCTCCGCAGTATGGCGGTTGGTGTGCTTATGCAATGGCTGATGAAGGAAGTACAGCCCGAATTGATCCTGATGCTTTTCATATTTATGAAAATAAGCTTTATTTAAACTACAGTAAAAGTATTAATGAGAAATGGCTAAAAGATAAATTAACTATGATCAAAGATGCTGATCACTATTATCCTTTAGAAACTGATGTAAATAGTTTTATTCAAAAGTAATTACTCCTAAAAAACTAAAAAAGCCATTAATTCACATGAATATAATGGCTTTTTATTACTTTTTAAGCGAAGTTTATTTTCTCGAATATTATGCCTCAAGCCTAATTATCTCTAGCTAACTACCTCAGAGTTCATGGGTGTTAATTAGACTCGCTGTTTCCCCTGCTTTACAAATCACCTCTCAATGTATTTACTAAACTAGCAAGAGTCTTTTTACTCTTATCGTTCTGTTTTATAATGTAATGACTCCCAACACAATGAGAATCCTCTTGAAATTTATTACCTTGAATAAATCTATTTTGGCTACATCAACACTGATAGCCACATTATTACTAAGTGCTTGCTCTGTCACTGACCAAGTAAAAAACAAAACGACTGCTTCAAGCAAACTATCAAACAAAGCGGCAGGCTTTTCTCCTAGAGCAGAAGATAAGTACTTAAGCCAAGAACAGGCATTTAAACGTTCAAAACGTGTTTCCAATGTTAACTATAAACTAAACTTTAGCTTAACTGGCGAAGAAAGCTTCTCAGCCAGTTCTACTATTAACTTTGATTTATCGAATAATAGTACCCCACTAACGATAGATTTAAGTGAAGCAAAAATTAACAATATAGTCATTAACGGCAAAGAAATGACAAGTAAACAATTGCTCAAAAGCTATAACAGTTGGTTTATTACCTTGCCAGCGAAAACGCTAAAACAAGGAAAAAATACAGTTACGGTCGAATTTACACGTAAACATAGTACGAATGGTGAAGGCTTACATCGTTTTAAAGACCCCGTTGACGACAAGGTTTACCTTTATTCTCACTTTGAGCCTGCAGCCGCTCAACAAATGTTTGCCCTATTCGATCAGCCTGATTTAAAGGCGACATTTGAATTAACCGTATCTGCACCCAAAGATTGGACTGTTTTTTCAGCGACAAGAGAAGCGACAACCACACAACAAGGTGATTTAACTCTTTGGCATTTCCCAAAAAGCTTAACACTAAGTCCTTATAATTTTTCAATGCACGCTGGTCCATATACCATGTGGCAAGATAACAGTGGTAAATACCCACTACGTTTATTTGCTCGTCAGTCTGTTGCTAAACAAATAACACCAAAGCATTGGTTTACCTATACCAAACAAGGTTTTGAATTTTTCGATGATTATTTTGGCATAAACTACCCTTTCAAAAAGTATGATCAAGTACTAGTACCTGACTTCTTATATGGCGCAATGGAAAATTCAGCAGCCGTTACTTTTGCTGAAGGTTCATTTTTGACCAATGGTGAAATGAGCCAAAGTCGCCGAGAACGACTGGCCAACGTGATAATGCATGAAATGGCACATCAATGGTTTGGTAATTTAGCCACGATGAAATGGTGGAATGGTTTATGGTTAAATGAAAGTTTTGCAGCCTTTATGGCAACACTTGCAACAAGTGAAGCAACTGAGTTTGATAATGCATGGCGTACTTTCTACGCCGGTGGTAAACAAAGTGCTTATCGTGCCGATCAGCAAGTAACGACTCACCCTATTGAAGTACCCGTTCCATCTACCGCAAACGCTTTTGATAATATTGATGCCATTACCTACTCAAAAGGTGCTTCAGTATTAAACCAATTGCGTTATTTATTGGGTGAAAAAACATTCCAACAAGGTATTCATAATTATTTAAAAAATAATGCTTATCAAAATGCTGTCTTAGAAGACTTTCTTGATAGCTTAGCCAACGCTAGTGGTAAAGATTTAGGTCAATGGCAGCAAGACTGGTTGTATAAAGCGGGTGTAAATACTATTGAAGCAAAATACCAATGTGAGCAAGGTAAAATATCTTCTTTTAAACTGTTACAAACAGCCGATAAAAGTCAGCCAACGTTACGTGAACAAAAGGTTCAGTTAGCACTATTTAAAACAACGAGCCCAGGCTTTAATTTAACGAAGAAAATATCGGTAATTTATCAAGGTGAAACAACGGATGTAAATGCGCTAATTGGCGTTTCATGTCCTGATTTAGTTTATCCTAATTATCAAGATTGGGCATTTGTAAAAGTTAATTTGGATAAGCGTTCATTTGAAACGACCAAACTTTATTTAGCTCAGATTCAAGATCCTCTTTTACGTTCAATGTTATGGCAAAGTTTATGGGACAGTGTACGCGATGGTAAATTACCATTGAATGACTATTTAACTGTTGCTTTAGCTAATGCACCATTTGAACAAGATTACACTACGTTAGGGCAAGTATTAGGGCAAGTATCGGCAGCTAAAGCTTACCTAAATAAAGGCTTAGGCAGCCAAAATGATTATGTAAAAAGTGTCGCATTAGAGCTAGAAGAAATCACTTGGCATAGTACCTTAGCTAACAGCGATGATAAAAATATGCAACGTCGTTGGTTTAGCAGTTACTTAAACTTTGCACATTCAGAAACCGCTTTAGATAATTTATATAAATTATTAACCGGTCAACATTCACTAGAAAACTTAACGATTAACCAAGATATACGTTGGGACATCATTGCTCAGTTGAGCCGTTATAAATATAGTAAAGCGAATGACTTAATTACGAAAGAATTAACGTTAGATAGCTCTGATACCGGCGAAAAGTCAGCATTGTATGCACGTGTTATTACGCCGAATAGTCAAGTTAAGGCTGAGTGGCTTGCTAATATTCAACAAGAAGAGAGTAAAATAGCGTTTTCTAAACTGCGTACAGCTATGTCAGCACTCTACCCTAGTGAACAAAATAACTTTAACGAACAAAGCGCAGAGCAACGTATTCAGTCATTAAGTGATATAGATGAAAAAAATGGTCCTGTTTTCATGCGTAGTTATAATCAGTTAATCCCTACAACTTGTAGTGAAGTAAGTGTTGCTCGCTTAAATAAAGCGGTAGCAGAGTTAACAAGCTTATCGTCAGGTACTAAACGTAGTTTATTGATTAAACAACAAGAAGATAAACGTTGTTTAATGATGAAAAATGCAATAAAGCTTTAAGCCAATTGTGTATTAATGTATTGCGCGTTAACCCAAGATTACGTTAACGCGCTATACTAATAGAGTGGACACCTAGCTTGTTTACTCTGTTAGTACCGAATTTTAATACCTAATTTTAGTGTCGAATTTAGTACCGACTTTCTGTTTTTTGCTTTCCAAGCACTTTTCTGAACTACATGGAGTATATAGAAATGAAAAAAGTAACATCAATAATACTCTATCTTATTATTTTAAATAGCATTGTTGCTTGTACTAGCTTAACAAGCGAGGCATATCAAAATGCACCTCAATGGGACTTTGATCATCAGGTACAATTTATACAAACTGAATTAGCAGTAAATAACTATCAACTTGAGATAATTCAAAATAACAAAGTAAAGTTTCAACAATTATCTGCTCTGTTATTACGTAAAAGTTATTCAATTTGTGGGCGGTATGGATATAAGCTAACGATGATTAAAGGGGTTGAAAGTGTTGACTATAAAAAGGCTTCACCTAATTTAATTAGATCAAACTTAGTTGCAACACTTGAGTGTCCACTCGATATTAAAAAGAAAAATTAATTGCTTGATTTAATCTAAATACTTAAAGCATATAAAACAAAAAACGCCTTAACTTATACAAGTTAAGGCGTTTTTATTTCGATTTACGTCGTTGTAAACTTATAACTTAGCTCGGATCTGCGATTTTAACTGCAAAAGTACCTGGCGTAGTCATTGATTCAACTGGTGGAGCAAAGTCTGTTAAATGAATACCGGCTACCGCGGCTTTGTACTCTTCAATTGTAGGGAAGCGACCCAACATAGTAGAAAGCACAACTAATGGTGTAGAACCAAGTAGTGACTCACCTTTCTTCTCTGCTGTATCCGCTACAACACGACCTTGGAACAAGCGAGTTGATGTAGCAATAACAGTATCACCTGGTTCAGCTTTCTCTTGGTTACCCATACATAAGTTACAACCAGGACGTTCTAAGTACATAATGTTTTCATACTTAGTACGTGCAGATGCTTTAGGATTAGCATCGTCGAATTCAAAACCAGAGTACTTCTCAAGAATTGCCCAGTCGCCTTCGGCTTTAAGCTCATCAACGATGTTGTATGTTGGTGGCGCTACAACCAATGGTGCTTTAAATTCAATCTTAGTACCTTGCGCTTCCATATTACGGAACATTTGCGCGATAATTTGCATATCACCCTTATGAACCATACAAGAACCAACAAAACCTAAATCAACAGGCTTATCACTGTAATATGAAACAGGACGGATAACGTCGTGCGTATAACGCTTAGATACATCATCGTTATTTACATCAGGATCCGCAATCATTGGCTCGTCAATTAAGTCTAAATCAACAACAACTTCTGCGAAGTAGCTAGCATTTGCATCTGGCGTTAATGCAGGTGTAGTACCTGACTTAACTTCATCAATGCGTTTATCTGCTAAAGCAATTAAACCATGAAGCGTTTTCGCTGGGTTTTCCATACCTTTATCGATCATTATTTGAATACGGCTTTTCGCTAATTCAAGTGATCCGATCAAAGTTTCGTCTTGAGAAATACAAATTGACGCTTTTGCTTTCATCTCAGCAGACCAATCAGTAAACGTAAACGCTTGGTCAGCTAATAAGGTACCAATATGTACTTCAATTACACGGCCTTGGAAAACGTTTTCACCACCAAATTGCTTAAGCATTTGCGCTTGTGTTGAATGAACAACATCACGGAAATCCATGTGCTTTTTCATGTGACCTTTAAACGTCACTTTCACTGACTCAGGGATTGGCATTGCTGACTCACCCGTTGCTAATGCAATTGCTACAGTACCTGAGTCGGCACCAAAGGCAACACCCTTAGACATACGCGTATGAGAATCACCACCAATGATGATAGCGCGATCGTCAACAGTGATATCATTCAATACTTTGTGAATAACATCAGTCATTGCCGGGTAAACACCTTTAGGATCACGTGCTGTGATTAAACCAAACGCGTTCATAAAGCTCATTAACTTAGGCGTATTCGCTTTTGCTTTGCTATCCCAAACAGAGGCTGTGTGACAACCTGATTGGAATGCACCGTCAACAAGTGGCGAAATAGTAGAAGCAGCCATCGCTTCTAATTCCTGGCATGTCATAGGGCCAGTTGTATCTTGCGAGCCAACAATATTTACTTTAACACGAACATTTGAGCCTGCGTGTAGTGGTGAGTCAGATAAAACACCAACAGCATTACGGTTGAATATTTTCTCAACAGCCGTTAAGCCTTGACCTTCATTTGAAATTTCTTTTGCCGCTGCATATACATTTAAAGGTTCAACACCTAAAGCTTCCGCTGCAAATGTTTGTAGTTTTTTACCGAACGTTACCGCATATGAGCCGCCAGCTTTCATGAATTCCACTTTTTGTGGTGTAAAGGCTGATGATATATCAGAAAGCTCTTCATTACCGTTATATAGCTTCTTCGCTTTTGTATCGATAGTTAACACTGTGCCTGTAGCAACTGAGTAGGCTTCTTCTAATACAGCATCGCCATTTTTATCAACAACAGTATTACCGCTTGCGTCTACTTTTTTAACCCAATTTTTAAGGTCAAGACCAATACCACCAGTTACATCAACCGTTGTAAGGAAGATTGGCGCAATACCATTCGTACCAGCAACAATCGGTGCGATGTTAATAAATGGAACATACGGACTTGCTTTCTTACCCGTCCAAAGTGCCACGTTATTCACACCAGACATACGAGATGAACCTACACCCATAGTGCCTTTTTCAGCAATCAACATTACTTGCATGTCAGGATGCTGAACTTGTAATGCTTTTATTTCTGCTTGGGCTTCTGGTGAACTCATGCACTGGCCGTGTAATTCACGATCGGCACGAGAGTGAGATTGATGACCTGGCGATAATAAATCAGTTGAGATATCACCTTCACCAGCAATATAACTAACTACATCAATTTTTTCAGCAATATCTGGTAATTTAGTGAAAAATTCAGCTTTTGCGTAGCTTTCTAAAATACCTTTAGCAATACTGTTTCCTGCTTTAAAAGCAGCGTCAAGACGAGCTGTATCAGCTTCATATAAAAACACTTGTGTTTTTAATACGTCTGAGGCTTGAGTAGCTAAGCCTGTATCGTCACCTAATGCAAGATCAAGTAATACTTCAATTGAAGGACCACCTTTCATATGTGAAAGTAATTCAAACGCGAATTCAGTTGATATCTCAGGAACAGAAGCTTCACCAAGAATGATTTTTTTCAAAAACGCAGCTTTTTCACCTGCAGCACTTGTTGTGCCTGGCAATGTGTTATAGATGAAGAAGTTAAGAGAGTCTGCGCGGTACTCATTTCCTTCATCTTTAATTTGTTCAATAATTTCAGCTAATAACTCAGCACCATCAATTGGTTTAGGCGCTAATCCTAATTCCTTTTTACGACTTTCAATTTCTGCTATATATTCTAAGTACAGGCTCATTTGATTCACTCTCTAGCTATGGAACGCCAATAACATTGTTATCAGCAAGATAAATATTTTATCTATTTTAGCATGTTTTTGACTCACTACTAATCACTTGCTTAAATAAGGATTATTCATGTAAGTTATAGGAGTTAGAAGTATTAGTTATAGTAGTTCTATTAGATTACCTATTACATTGCAATACACCTTAATAAGGATATTTTAGGTACTAAAACACTATTGTCTATATAAATTAACGACGAAAACACACTTCTTTACTAAAAGGAGAGTGCACTTTGTCACTAGATATTGCTTTATCTTTTACCATTCATACAACTTATTTAACTAACCTACTATTTCTGCACAATAGGCTTAGAGCGAAACTAACACCAAACACAAGAGAAAATAGACTTGTCTATTCTCCTCCTGTTAGAATATGCACCCCAAATATAAGTGACACAATTTTTGGATTAATCTTTCAATCTATAGCACTGGATTTACGTTCCAGCTAGTTCAATGGAGTACATATGAGTTCATCAAATAAAGAATTATCGACACCTGTAACCGTAAAACAAACCTCATCAACAATTACTATTTGTGCATTATATAAATTTGTTCGTTTAGACGCATTTGAAGCATTACGCGAACCGTTATCAAATAAAATGACCAGTGTTAATGTCAGAGGAACATTATTATTAGCCGCAGAAGGCATTAATGGCACAATTGCAGGACCACAAGCAGGTATTGATACGGTATTAGCTTTTCTCGATGAACAACCTGGCTTAGATAATATTTCTCATAAAGAGTCTTACAGTGAAGAAAACCCTTTTCACCGTACTAAAGTAAAATTAAAAAAAGAAATTGTTACTATGGGTGTTGAGGGAATTGACCCTAATCAAGTAGTGGGTACTTACGTCAAACCAAAAGATTGGAACGCCTTAATTTCTGATCCAGAGGTTTTATTAGTAGATACTCGTAATGATTACGAGGTAGAGATAGGTACTTTTAAGGGAGCAGTTAACCCGAACACTGAAACCTTTCGTGAGTTTCCTGAATACGTAGAAAAAAATCTCGATAAAAATAAACACAAAAAAGTAGCCATGTATTGTACTGGTGGTATTCGTTGTGAAAAGTCGACAGCTTATTTAAAAGAACAAGGCTTTGAAGAGGTTTATCATCTTGAGGGCGGTATTTTAAAATACCTTGAAGAAGTACCTAGCACTGAAACAATGTGGGAAGGTGAATGTTTTGTATTTGACGGCCGTGTTGCTGTTAATCATGATTTAGAACAAGGTCAATATGATCAATGCTTTGCTTGTCGTTTTCCGTTAACAGAAGATGAAAAACAAAGTGAGCATTATGTTAAAGGCGTTAGTTGCCACCGTTGTCACGATAAAGTAACGGAAGAGCAGCGTAATCGTTACGCTGAACGTCAGCGTCAAATTTCATTAGCGGAAGCCCGTGGTGAAAGTCATATTGGTGGTGAAATACAATCGATAATTGAAGAACGCCGTCAAGCAAAGTCAAATAAGAAACAAGATCAATCAAAGAAATAAGATAAAGAAATAGGCGTGTAAACAGCTGAATAACTTAGCCTCATCCATTGAGGCTTTTAACTTTACTTAGCCATCTGCCCTGAAACATTTAAAGTAAACATTACTTTGATAACGACTCTAGCTTTTTTTCAAGTTCCTCAAGTTTTTTGTAAATAGCCAGATTTTGTACATATATATCTGCATTTTGCTTTCTTAACTCTCTGTTTTTAATGCTAGTATCGGCAAAGCCAAGTAACTTATTAGCAAAAATAGCACCTACTCCGCCCAATATACCCACACCTAGAATAAACATAATAAAAACGGCGGCCCTACCAATAAAAGTAATAGGGTATACATCACCAAAACCGATGGTAGTAGAAGACATTAACATCAACCAAAATGCATCAGCATAGGTTTTTACCGGCGAACCTAAAACACTTGTTTCAGCTAAAAACGCAACATATCCTAAGCTAATATTTAATACACAAAAAACAATTAAGGAAAGAGATCCCAATATTCCATAGTTATAGTTCTTAACACCAAACTCGTCCACTTTATAAAGTTGGCTTTTTTCCATGGCACTTTGTAATACAATCATAATTCACTCTATTATTTTTGTTGGTTTGTTACATTCATTAAAATATTATTTATTGTGTTATTGGTGATTAATTTTTGTAGTGCTTTTGATAAGCGCTCTTCATAGTGTTTAATATTTGAATGCTTTGAAATAGCAATATAAGCGTTAATGGCGGTATTATGTTGATAGTTTGCTAGTGAAAATTTTTGTTGAACATTCTCTAAAGATGAAAATGCTAAAATAGAATTCTCTCGATCTATAAAAGCATCAATCCTATTATGTAAAAGCATTTGAACTAACTGTTTATGAGAGGTTAATTCAACTTTTGTTATTGTTTTATTCTGATCAAATGCATCAAAGTAGCGAGCCCCCCTAAGTGTACCGACAATTAAGTCATTGAGATCAACAAAATCATTTATTGTTATTTTTCTGGAAGCTAAGGTGAAAAAACGTAAGGGATCATGCTGCGTCATATAAGAAGGATGAAGAAATATTAAGTCATTTTCACGCTCTGGTAATTTCTTAAGGGACAATATCATATCCGCCTCCCCTTGTTGAACCATACTCAAACAACGCGCAAAAGGACAAGGAATAAAAGTCGGTTTAAGGTTAATAGATTCTGCCAATAATGTCGATATTTCTATATTAGGGCCAACAAATTCATTATCAATAATGTCTGAGAAAGGAAGCCCTTGCACAGTCGCTATTTTAATATCTTTTTTATGAGCTAACGCCCAAGAACTATAAAATAATAAAAGTATAAGTAGTTTAGGTATATATTTCATAATTATTATAAAGCAATAAAGAAACAAGTATTCATGATTATAACGCATGTATTCTTAAATACTTTTAAGCCTCGATTGCATTGAATTTAGCAGTGTAATACTCTTATACTAACTCTATAACTTATTAGTATCAAAGGAATATTATGCCTCTTATTAGTCTAGCCTTTATCATATTGAGTTTTATTACTTTTGTTAGCTCGAGTGTCTTAGCAAAGGATATCCCCATCTACCGTTGGGTAGACGAAAACAATGTGGTTCATTTTAGCCAAAATCAACCTAAAGATAGTCATTACTCTGAATTAACAGCTAACTCTTCATATAAAACTAAAGAAATAGCCCCTGAAAATAAGACGAAAAAACAACATCAGATACCCAAATGAGTCAATTCGAGAAAAGTAAAAGAGAAATGTTAGCTAAAAATGAAAAGATAGCAGAACAAAATTGTCAATCAGCTCAGCTTAATGAAAAAATGTTGAGTACGCTAGATACAGTGATGATAGTCGACGCTAATGGAAAAAATAAAGCACTGTCTGATAAAGAAAAGAAAGCACAGCTTACACTCAGTCAAGAGAATATCAGCTTGTACTGTAAACCTGATAAGATAAAAGAATAAATAACCTTAACTTGGGCTTGAGCTTGAATTAAATACGCAATAGATAAATACACATTAGTAAAAAAGCATTAGTTAAAAAACTGAGCCCGCAATAAAGTCTATTACAGGCTCAATAATTTAATGAAACTCAGCACTCTTAATTATTTCCAACAAAAAATTTAACTAATCGTGCTCTATACCAGGTTTAAGACAAAGGCTAGGTTTTAAGAAAAAGCTAACTCTCCGCCTTCTACGGTAACTTTTATAGTTGAGCCTTGTGCAAAATCTCCAGCTAATAACCTTTGTGCTAACGGGTTTTCAATTCCTTGTTGAATCGCACGTTTTAACGGTCTAGCACCAAAAATAGGATCAAACCCAACCTCAGCAATTAAGGCTAATGCTTCGCTACTAACAGACAAGCTTAATTCTTGCTCTGCTAATCGGTCAGACAGTAATTGAATTTGAATTTCAGCAATTTTCTCTATTTGGCTTGCACCTAATGTATGGAATACTACTGATTCATCAATTCGATTAATGAACTCTGGTTTGAAGTGTTGACTCACCTCATTCATCACCTGTGTTTTCATTTGTTGATATTGGCTATCATCACCGAATGCTTGGATAATGTCAGAGCCAATATTTGAGGTCATAATAATAACGGTATTTTTAAAATCAACTGTTCGACCTTGTCCATCAGTTAAGCGTCCATCATCAAGAACTTGCAGTAAAATATTAAAAACGTCAGGGTGTGCTTTCTCAACTTCATCTAATAAAATGACTGAATAAGGTTTACGGCGAACAGCTTCGGTTAAATAGCCGCCCTCTTCATAACCTACATATCCTGGAGGTGCTCCAACTAATCGCGCCACTGAATGTTTTTCCATAAACTCAGACATATCAATACGAATAAGCGACTCTTCACTATCGAATAAAAAGTAGGCTAATGCTTTTGTTAATTCTGTTTTACCGACACCTGTAGGCCCTAAGAATAAAAAGGATCCTATTGGTTGGTTTGGATCAGCTAAGCCTGCACGCGATCGTCTTATAGCATTAGATACTGATGCTACGGCTTCGCCTTGTCCGATCACTCGTTGATGTAATTCTTCTTCCATGTTGAGTAATTTGTCACGCTCTTGCTCTAACATTTTAGCAATAGGGATACCCGTCGCACGACTAAGTACTTCAGCAATCTCAACTTCAGTAACCTTGTTTGCTAATAAGCTCATTTCTTGCATTTCAGCTTGGCTAGCTAAATCAAGTTGTTTTTCAAGCTCTGGTAACTTACCGTATTGCAGCTCAGACATGCGATTAAGATCACCTGCTCGTCTTGCCGCTTCTAATTCAATACGTGCTTGTTCTAAATCTTCTTTAATCGTTTGTGTACCATATAGAGCTGCTTTTTCGGTAGTCCAAACCTCGTCTAATTCATCGTACTCTGCTTGTTTCTCATTTATTTGCTCTGAGATGTCAGCAAGACGCTTTATTGTTGCATCATCAGAATCTTTTTCTAATGCTTTTTGCTCTAATTTAAGCTGAATCAACTTTCGCTCAAGACGATCTAAATCTTCAGGCTTTGAGTCCATCTGTAAACGAATACTTGAAGCCGCTTCATCAATTAAATCAATTGCTTTGTCAGGTAATTGTCGATCACTGATATATCGATGAGACAGTGTAGCCGCAGCGACAATAGCCGGGTCAGTAATATTAACGCTATGGTGAAGTTCATACCGCTCTTTTAAACCACGTAGAATAGCAATGGTATCTTCAACACTAGGCTCTTCTACCAATACTTTTTGAAAACGACGCTCTAATGCTGCATCTTTTTCAATATATTTACGATACTCATCTAACGTTGTTGCGCCAACGCAATGTAAATCACCTCGAGCAAGCGCAGGTTTTAACATATTACCGGCATCCATCGCACCGTCAGTTTTCCCTGCGCCAACCATAGTATGTAATTCATCAATAAATAAGATGATTTTACCTTCTTCTTGAGATAACTCATTTAATACTGCTTTTAAACGCTCTTCAAATTCACCTCTATATTTTGCGCCAGCAATTAAAGCGCCCATATCTAAAGATAATACACGTTTATTTTTTAAACCTTCAGGTACTTCATGATCAACAATTCGTTGTGCTAAACCTTCAACAATCGCTGTTTTACCAACACCTGGTTGGCCAATTAACACCGGATTATTTTTAGTTCTACGTTGTAGTACTTGCAAGGTACGACGAATTTCATCGTCGCGACCAATAACAGGATCTAACTTTCCTTGCTCAGCAAGTTCAGTTAAGTCAACGGTATATTTATTTAGTGCTTGGCGCACGTCTTCAGCATTTGGATCATCAACTTTTTGACCACCTCTCACGTGCTCAATCGCGGCTTTAATGCGTTGTTCATTAGCACCTAATTCTTTTAAAATTTTTCCTAATGTACTTTTATCTTCAAGTGCTGCAAGTAAGAACATTTCAGAAGATATATATTTATCTGACATTTTTTGTGCATGTTTATCACATAAGTTTAATAGCTTACCTGAAGCAGAAGAAAGTTGAACATCACCACCAGCCCCTTCTACCTGTGCTAAAGATGTTAGTCCTTGTTCAATTTTACTTCTTAACGTATGTACATCTACACCCGCACTTTTTAATAGTGGGATAACAGAGTTACCATTTTGATTTAACAACGCCATCATTAAATGAATGGGTTCAATAAATTGATGGTCACGACCTAATGCAAGTGATTGTGCATCCGCAATAGATTCTTGGAATGATTGAGTAAAACGATCTAAACGCATAAATATTCTCCTGCCATATTACTGGACTTATGAATTAGTTAAACCAGATGTAATTACCTATAACATTAGGTCTAGTGTGGTCTTTTTCAATAGCGGGTAAGCATTAGTTTGATCTAGAACAAATAATTAACCTCATTTAGCCTTAAGAGAACGGCTTGGTATTAACTATCAATAATATAAAAGATGTGGATGATGAAGAGATATATTTACAATGGACAAATCAGTGTTGCCATTCTTCCTGTTACAGAATTTTTACGGTATGAATAATATTTATCGGTATTTGAATAAGTACATTCCGCTAATGCACTTATTTGCTTAATACCTGAAACGTTTAATTGTATTTCAGCAATTTTATGTAAATCCGCTAAATATTTTCCCTCTGACGTTGCAATAAAAGCGCTTTTAAAAGACTCGCACTGCTCGACAAATTGAGCTTTAACTTCACTACCTACTTCAAAAACACTTTTAGAAATACAAGGACCAAGCCAAGCATAAAGATCTTTTACAGGCGTTTTCATTTTAGCCATTGTATTTTGGATAATATTAGCAGACAAAGGACGCCAACCACCATGAATAGCAGCTACCTCATCACCTGACTTAGATGCCAATAAAATAGGTAAGCAATCCGCAGTCATTATTGCTAAGCAAATATTTTTTTCACGGGTGATAACAGCATCAGCGGTAATTGGTTCGGGAGATATTGTCGATAGTTCAACAACTTCATTACCATGAACTTGATTAAGCCATTGAATTTGAGCGTTTATAGGTAATAAGGATTGTAAATAACGTCGGTTTTCATTTACTTGTTCAGGACAATCACCAACATGTAAACCTAAATTGAACGCTTGATAAGGTGATGATGAGCCACGAAGAGTATTATTGGGTGTAATTCGTGTTGTTTGTACAGCAAAAACTTTATTATTTGGGGTTGTTTGGCCAATACCTTCATCGATAGATGAATGCATTGGCCATTTAACAAGTTCGATAGCTGAACTTGTTTTTATGCCACTTGAATTATAGGTAATCGTCGACGGCATTAAGTTTAGTATCTTCTTGTAGTAATTCTACTAACTCAACAAAATCATCAGGTAAATCAGCATGCCAAGTCATTAATTCACCGGTTATAGGGTGATATAATGAAAGCATAGCAGCATGTAATGCTTGTCGCTTAAAAGTACGTAATTTTACTAATAATTCAGGTGTTGCATTTTTTGGTGGACGAGGTCGACCACCATAAGTTGGATCACCAACCAACGGATGCGTAATATGTGACATGTGTACACGAATTTGATGTGTTCGCCCTGTTTCAAGACGTAAACGTAAGCGCGTATGCAAACGATACTTTTCCATTACACGATAATGCGTAACTGATGGACGGCCTGAAAATGTCACCGCCATATGCGTACGTTTAGTTGCGTGACGACCGATAGGTTCATCAACAAGCCCACCCGCAGTCATTAAACCATTAGCGACAGCTTCATATTCACGCGTAATTTCTCGTAATTGTAATGCTTCAACTAGATTAGTTTGTGCAGCAATTGTTTTCGCAACAACCATCAAACCAGTAGTATCTTTATCCAAACGATGAACAATACCGGCACGAGGCACAACTTCTATCGCTGGAAAATGATGTAACAAAGCATTTAATACTGTGCCATCAGGATTACCAGCCCCCGGATGAACAACTAAACCTGCTGGTTTATTAATCACTAAAATATCGTCATCTTCATAAATGATATCAAGATCGATTTTTTGTGCTGCAAAACGTTGCTCAGCTTCTACTTCTGCATTGATAGCAATACTCTCACCACCATACATTTTTTCACGCGCTCGGGGTAATACTTCACCATTAACCATCACACTACCGGCTAAGATCCAATCTTTTAGCCTTGAACGTGAATAATCAGGAAACATTATGGCCAAAGTTTGGTCTAATCGTTTACCTAAACACGAATCAGGAACGGTATCTTTATGTTGAATTATTTCAGACATTAAACTCTCTTTAAATTTTTAACGTTGTGCAACTTATGATTGCTAGGTTAGAATGTTAATACGCAAGTATGCACTAGGTATAATAGTTTCATTTTACCCTTTTTATGATAACCATGCTACATGGCTATCAAAGGTTTCATACTTATTTAATTTTAAACAAAGGCGTAATTGCAAATTCCATGGAAAAATTGACCAAAAAAATAGTATTTATCACGCTAGCATTAACTTTAGCAGGTTGCTCATCTTCTAATATCGAGAATGACATTGATAAAGTGCCAGACAAATCAGCTCAGGCTTTATTTGTTGATGCCCGAGCTGCACTGGATAATGGTTTGTATCAAAAATCAATTCAGATTCTTGGAGCAATTGACTCCCGCTTCCCTTTTGGCCCAATATCTCATCAAGTTCAATTAGATTTGATTTATGCCTACTATAAAGTTGGTGACGCCGCTCAAGGTATTGCGCTTACCGATCGATTTTTACGTCTTAATCCAGAAAACCCAAATACAGATTATGTTTATTACATGCGTGCATTAATAAACTTATCAACAGAAGATAATTTATTTCAAGATTTAGCCGGAATAGATCGTTCAGATAGAGATCCTACAGCAGCACGTGAAGCTTTTGACGACTTCAAACGTATAATTACAAATTATCCTGATAGTAAATATGCTGCTGATTCTCAAAAAAGAATGGTTGAAATTAAATCTAGATTAGCTAAATATGAACTTGCTATTGCAAAGTTTTATTTGGAGCGTGAAGCTTATGCTTCAGCTGCAAACAGAGGCCGCTATATTGTCGAGTACTTTTCACCAAGCCCAGAACTAGAGCCAGCATTAGAGATAATGATCGAATGTTACGATAAATTAGGCCTCGATGATTTAAAGACCAATGCATTACAAGTATTAGCAGCTAATTACCCTAATAACTCAATGCTTAGATAATCGCTTATTATTGTCAAAAGATTACAAGTATCGAACGTTACCTAGATAACAGTGGTATGTTCGATACTGATAATTATACCAATCTCACTAGCTATGTGATCATTTCTACGTATGAAATTGTTCACTTAATTAATGAAACTGGTATTATTAAATGAATCTATTACGCTAAACTATGAAAAAATAGCAACTAGATAGCGTCTTGGTTTTCTTCGCCCGTTCTAATACGAATAACACGAGTCACATCGGTAATAAATATTTTACCATCGCCAATCTTACCTGTTTGTGCTGTTTCTAAAATAGCATTTACGCAACGCTCAAGATCTTCTTTTGCAATTACTATCTCTAATTTTACTTTAGGTAGAAAATCAACCATATATTCTGCACCGCGATAAAGCTCTGTATGACCTTTTTGTCTACCAAAACCTTTCACTTCAGAAACTGTCATACCGGTAATACCTATTTCACCTAGCGCTTCTCTTACATCGTCTAACTTGAACGGCTTGATGATTGCTTCAATTTTTTTCATTATTTCTCTCTGTGTAATGGATTTCCATATGACTTTCTGTAATATTACAACGCGTTTATTAGCAAATCACGCTTTTATTTTGTTAAACTGCTAATTAACACTAACTCTATTTATGTTATTCATCAATCAAGGATAATAAATTAAATAGAACTTAGTATAATCAAGCTAATACTCTTACTTAAAGCAGGATAGTCCATGGATCAGCAAACCATAATAGATGAAATGAAAGTTTTACCTGAAATAGACGCTCACTTTGAAGTTCGTCGACGCATTGATTTTATAAAATCTACCTTAAAGAACTCAGGTTTAAAAACATTAGTACTAGGTATTAGTGGCGGAGTAGACTCTTCTACTTGTGGTCGTTTAGCGCAACTTGCAATATCAGAATTAAACACAGAAGACAATAAAGCATCAAGTACTGATATCGCTGATCAGTTTCAATTTATTGCAGTAAGACTTCCTTATAACGTACAAGCTGACGAAGATGATGCACAGCAGGCATTAAGCTTTATTCAACCTAGCCATTGCTTAACCACCAATGTATTTGATGGTGTTAATGGAATACATCAAGAGGTTGTTTCCGCCCTTTCTAACGCGCAGCTATTAACAGCGTCACCAAATCAAGTAGATTTCTCAAAGGGTAATGTAAAAGCACGTATTCGTATGGTATCTCAATATCATATAGCAGGAATATTAGGTGCATTAGTTTTAGGTACTGATCATAGTGCAGAAAATATTACTGGATTTTTTACTAAGTGGGGAGACGGCGCTTGTGATTTAGCTCCTTTATTTGGCCTTTCAAAACGCCAAGTAAGAATAATAGCCAAACACTTAGGCGCACCTGATATTTTAGTAGAGAAGGCGCCGACAGCAGATTTAGAAGATTTGGAGCCAGGAAAAACCGATGAAGATGCTTTAGGTATTAGCTATGATGAACTCGATGATTTTCTTGAAGGTAAAAATGTTTCGTTAGAAATAAAAAATCATATTATTAATATTTACAAAAAAACACAGCATAAGCGTCAAGCTATTCCAACCATTTATAGCTAGTACTGGAAACTGGAAAAATCCATTTTTTATAACTATACCTATATTACAAGGAAGTTATTAAAAATGGATTTTTTTATGCTTAAACACAAACCTTATATTAACCTCAATTTGTACATCAAAGGGGTTACGCTACTGGAATTAATGATTTCAGTATCTATTACTGCAATACTCGCAATCATAGTTATCCCAAACTTTAATGATTTCATTGTTAAAATGCGTGTTGATAATGAAATATCTCAGCTCCATCGCATGTTACTTATGGCAAGAAATACAGCGATTAACAGTGGACAAAATACGATACTTTGTCCCTTAAATGAGATTTCACAATGTAGCGAACAATGGAAAAATAAACTAAGTATTTTTATTGATAGTAATAATAATAAAACGTTTGATCTCGAAGAAAAAATACTACAAACAAAAGAAGAGATAACAGCGGGAGATCAACTTGTTTATGGTAAAGGTAGAACTATGATTACCTTTAAATCAACAGGACAACTTAGTGGCCTGGCAAATGGTACTTTTCGATATTGTCCTGAGCATTATAAGAAATACGCAAGAGGAATTATTGTAGCTCGTTCAGGACGAATTTATCAATCAAGCGACATTGATAATGATGGTATTGATGAGAATAGAGGAAATACAGAAATTAATTGCGATTAATACCAGTTTCATTAAAAAGCGTTTACTAGCGAGTTAAGTAATAAAATGGTATAAATGTTATTAAGCTCTAATAGTAGTTAGTGAAAACACCATGAATAACATTAAAAGCATTTTTTCAATTAATTCCTCTCTTCGTCGCTATCAACAAGGCTTTACACTAATTGAACTCATGGTTTCGATTGCTATTGTTGCGATATTATCAACCATAGCGTTACCTAGTATGGGCGAGTTTTTGGTAAAAATGCGTGTTGATAATGAAATCAGTGAAGTACAACGACTGTTACTTACAGCCAGAAATATGGCGATAAATACAGGAAAGAACACCACTATATGCCCTCTTACTTCTGGTGCTTGTACTAATAATTGGGGAAATGAGATCAGCGTTTTTACGAATGGTGATAATAGTTTAGCAACAAATAATAACTTTGCTGCACCTGATGAACTAATAAAAATTAAAAGTGAGATTAGAGCTGGTGATAAGCTTCAATATACAGAAAATAGTATTATTTATACACCTGATGGGCGTTTATTAACAACATCTACAAATTTTAGATATTGTCCAAAAGATAAAACCGATCTATCAAAAGGTATTAGTATCTCATTATCAGGCCGGAGCTATAAAAGTTCAGATACTGACAATGATGGCAAAGATGAAGACAGCTCAGGTAACGAGATTGTTTGTACTTAATATCGAATACCTAAACACTGATAACTCAGATCTTTACCTAAGCATTTTTTTATCGATTGCTCTAGCAATTGGACTACTAAACTTATCCTCAGCTAAAATACACTCTTTAACCTGGTAAATAGTCGCTTTTTTCTTATTCGATTGACCACTGGTAATATTAACTTTGTGTCCAATAATAGAATTAGGTAACTCGGTTAGCAATGACTCCTTTATTTTCCAGAAGCTTATCGTTTCAGCACCACCCGCTAATTCCACATAACATTTTACCTCTACGCGTATTTCGGTTGCTTTTGACTCTTCAGCTTGCACACTCACCACATTACCTAAACTAAAGATGCCACTCACTAAAACGAAGGCGATTAATGATGAATTTTTCATATTATTACTCCCAACATTCTTTAGGTGTTTTAGCGCCTACATAGTCAACTTTCAATGTTTTGCAATCGGTATCTTTTACTTGACTCCTTTTTGCGACGGCCTGTAAAGTAAAAGTAGTATTCGTTGCGCCAGCAGCAACACTAATTAAATAGTTTCCGGACTCTGTTGTGTATTCATCAGTACTCATCCCTAAACCTTTCATATCACTAGCATAAGACCTAGTATCAACAAACACTTGCTCTTGCAAATTGGCTAAACGCATGAGCTCACGTTGCCCTTCAGATCGATTAGAGCGAAGTATAAAATCGGTATAGGAAGGGTAAGCTACACTCGCTAAAATACCAATAATCGCCACAGTAATCAGTAGCTCAATTAAGGTAAAGCCTAACGTCTTAGTATTCAATTTTTTATGCATATTTTTTAGGCTTGGCTGTACCATATTTATTGATCCTCTGTAATGTAAAGGTAAGTTCGCATTGTTTGTAGATTAAAGCCTATATCAACAATGCTTCTTCCTACAATTAAATTTCCTGTTGTACCTGCTGTTGCATCATCAGGATCATTAGGGATCACAATTAATGTCGGAGCCCCCAGAAATTGTTCACTAATAAAGCTTATTCTATCTTCGCGGTTTTTAGAGTCGGTTTCAGCCCAGTTAAACTTTGAAATACCCAAAGCTAGGTCTACACCATACAACCAACCTTGACCATTAGGAAGTTCACAGTCTATTTGTTCTACTGCTAAATTAGGTGGTGAGAAAGTTGTAAAATAAACGGTATTATTGATTACAATTGCACTTGCCGTACTCTTCTCACCTGACAGCTCTAAATCAAAATACCAACCTGATTTATTACTTACTGCCACCGATAATGCTTGTCTACCAGTATCACTAACAGTTTCAAAAGGGTTATCAGTAAAATCATAAAGATCACCAATGGCTATAACATCAGGTATAGATGTACCATCACTACCAAAGCTTTGCGTAATAATATTTTTATCTTTAATCATAAAAAAAATATCACTAGTATCTGTTCCTAGCGGATTAGATTTGTCGCCACTACCAAGTAGAATAGCATCATAAGGGATTTCTTGATTAACAGTAATAGTAGAAGTACTGTCATCCTCAGCTTTAATCTCTGATTCTATCGTTTCAGTAATGAAAGTACGTACTATAGCTGGCTCATTAAAAAAGCGTCTGTCAGTTAAATTAGTATCACCGCCTAAACTGGCTAATTTGAATACCGAAATATCACTTAAGCTATCACTTGGCATATCCACTCGCCAAACGCTTCCTCCTGTATCCCCTACATATAGCCTGTCAACCAGACCATTCCCATCACTATCCAACGTAGCAATACTAGAAGGTATGCTATCTTCACCAGTAAATTCTGTGGTTGCATTATCTTCAGCCATACTCCATATTAAGGTGCCTGTTTCGGCATCGACCATATAAACTGCACGTCCAACATTATCTTCGGCGCCCACACCACTATTATCTTTTGATGGATCATAACCACCACCAAAAAATAACACCGGTTTAGCCGTCTCACCACTAAGGTTCAACTTAGAATAACCCAACTTAGCTTGCGACCAGGTTTGTCCTAACTCTGTAAAACCTGTTGTTCCGCCTTCTATGCGCCACATTAACCGAGGGGAACTAGGGTTACTGATATCAATAGCATAATAAGATGAGCCACCACGGCGTAAACCGAAGAAGATCCACACTTTGTCACCTGGCTCAATAATACCATCGCCATCATGATCATCAATATAGGAAGTAATCTCCCCATCGACACCGTAAACTTTGTCATCACTGGTTGAGTTATTACGTAAGGTTTTAATGTTAGGAAAGAATTCTTTAGGCATAAAGGCCCATGTTTCATCAACATCATCACCAGTATCCTCAAACATGTGCAATGCACCGGCATTAGTCCCAATAAGTATATGTATTTTGTTACCATAGTTAATGACTAAGGGATTAGAGTGGAGAGGATCACCAAAGACATCACTACGCATATCCGTTTTATCGCCATCTTTATCCTCATCATCTACATCAATACCTAAATTCCAATTAAAGTAATCATCAGATTCTAAAACATCAACACCAAGAAAATTTGCATAATCTTCTTCCGTGCCAAAATGGCTTAACTTATTTGTTTGGGTTAGCTCTACTAGCGCATTAGAGGTTCCGATATCGCTATAGATTAATCGATCTGTTTTATTACGTAACATGCCGGCTACGCCACCTTCAGCAACGTCAGCCCCATCTTTGCTATCTGACCAATAACTTGTAACGTTAGAAGAAAAGTGACCTGTCGATTCGTCAATAGCTGCCGTGCCACTTTTACCGACTTGCACACCTCCTTCAACCTTATATTTTTTTAGATTACCTTGCCATCTAGGTCCTCTATCCGGTTGAAACATTGCGTAATAAACTGAGTCTAGCGTTTCAGTACGGTCAAAGTTATTCGCGGCGACAGAAGCAGATGTTAAACTGTCGTTACTCGGTTCTAAATTAGCTAATACATTGGTTAATGCGGCAGTTAAACTCGCAGTATCCTGTGCTGGGAAATACTTTCCACCACCGAGATCTGCTGCCTCTCTCAAGAGTGGCTCAGCCGCTTCTGCGCCTTGACTAAAACCTATGGTGTATGTGGTTACAGTTTGTTTGCCATCAACAGCTGCATTGACATCATTATTATTCATCCAACCCGCAAGTGCCGCTAAATAATTACCTGCATATGAAGACATTGGATAGCCATCTGCAGTACCTAGCGCTCTAACTTTATCATTTGCTGCTGTATCAAGTGTTGGTGCACCATCGGTAATAAGAATAACGTACGCTTTATCACTACAAGAAGTAAAAGGAGATTTGTAAATTTTACTGCCTGTTTCTATCGTGGTATCTCGAGGGGGGGTGTTCGCAGTATAAGAAGAACGATTACTATCGTTATCACCATAATCGACGCTTTTGCCACCAAAATAACGCGATGCTTCATATAAAGTCTCACACAAAGGCGTATTATTTTCCGCATCAAGTTGGTTATTGACAATATCAAGTAAAGTCGTTCTACTTGATAGTGTAGAAGATTTAATACCGAAGACTATTCGTCCACCATCTCGTGAGTTTTCACTTGTTGCATTATGATTAAAAACTTGTAGGCCAAAATCAACATTGGGTGAGGAGTTGATTAAGTTGGTAACACTTTCCTGGGCAATTTCTATTCTGGATTTAATGACTTTCACTAAAGTGTCACTATGATACCAACGTAAGTAATTTTCACTATATAGGGTTACTAATGACCCTGACCACTTAACATTACTATTGCCTACATTAGCCGTGTAAAATACAGGGGTAGTTGGATCACCTTCACCATCAATGGGGAAACCAGGAGGTAATGCTATTGGAACACTGCCTTGTAAGTAATTTTTATTATTATTATTTATAGCATCTACATCGTCTTCACAATCAGTAATAATAATGTCGGTACTATCAGTTTCATTTAACTCGCTCCAACGACCTGAGTTACCTTGAAACGTATACTCTCTAACAAATCCTGTGTAGTAACCATATTGATTAATAATATCTTGGGCAACTTTACAACTGTTAATACTGGCAGGGAACTTACGACCTTCATTAGGATCATCGGCAATGGGCATATCGTCGATATCAGTTTGACCTTTACTATAATAAATATAATCGCTTGATAATTGAGGATAGCCATTGACTGCACTATAATTTACAAGCGGATTATAAGATGGTTTTACCAATTCTAATGTTCCCATGCTACCTGAATTATCAAAAATAATTAGAACTTGTGGTCGTTTTTTAGCCTCACTGACGCTATCACTTATATACAGCTCTATATCTTCACCAAAGGAAAAATTAGTTATTAAAAGTAAAAGCCCTGCCACTATAAATTTTTTCATTTTTCTTCCTTAAGCAATAAGAAATATACCGTCTGTTAAAAGCGATAACTTCACCTATCTTAAAAGCTGTTGCGCTATGCCTGAGTTGACGTTAACTACACTGGTATTAGTACGACCATATTTTCGATTTACTTGAACTTTTAACATGTTGCAAGTAAACACTTGTGTTGAAGAAGCTAATTTCGAGTTAGGGCAATCAGCTTCTAGCATATACTTATTATTTGTAATATCGAGTTCAGGAGGATCAAACTTTTCTGAATCCCATAATATTGGCATTTCTGCTTCTATCTGTTTTATTTTTTGTATATTGTCATCTTCATCTTTAAACGTAGCAAGAGACGCTGCAAATTCATTTGTTGAACCCGGCGATACTTGATTGAAAATAATTTCATCTATCGCACTAATGGCTTCCTGGACAGCAACCACTTTATCTTCACTTGCACCTGACATTTTCATATCAGTTGTTGTATTTTGCATCAACGCTGCAGCTACAGCGGTTAATGCAACAAGAAAAACTAAAGATACAATTAACACTACACCTTGCTGTTTTCTTACTTTACCGTATTTATTTATTCTATTTATATTATTCATATAAATGACCTACTTTACTTATTTATGTTTTAGCTATTGGTTTATTCAATTCTTCAGTATTACCACATATCCATGCCAGCATTATATAAAGTCACTGTTGAGCTAAAAAGCAAGCGACGATAATTATCATTAACAGTATAAGAAAAATCACCTAATTCATAAGTATTCGTATTCGTATATTTGTTATCTTTTAGAATACTCCGCGCTAATACATATACTTTTACGGATATTATACGACTTGCGGCATTATCCCACAGTTCATCCGTCATATTTGCTGCTGGAATATAAGCATTTACAATACCATAACCGGAATCTGTAGGCTCTGTTTCCATATCAACCCCATATTCAAAACGAATTATTTCAATACCATCGATGATAGGAGCAAAAGATAGTGTATTTGCTAACCTTCCTTGCATTAATACAGGTACAGTATTACTGCCGTGTGTTTCCTCTCTAATATAGTAAATATGGTGTTGATATTCCCAAACTTGAGAACCTTCTATGTTAGGAACAACGCCCGCAGAGAAAATAACACCATTATTCATATTGCTTACTAAATAATAATTACCCACAGGTGCTGCATCACCAGCGGTTAGCGCTAATGGTGTAGAGATAACACGTTTGAGTTGTAATATATCAGAGTCAATTTTGGCATCATTTCGACACCCTGATAATATTGTTGCATTTGTTACTGTTGCCCCCCAAAGTGTTCTAAAATGCCCTACAGCTAAAGGAAATGTGCCATTATTTATACCGCCACCAATACACTCTCCAACGGGGGCAGCTAGTGTAGAGCTAATACGAGAAAGGCCAACCGAGCCTGTATAATCTCCCCAAAAATCTTGTCTAAGTAAATCATCACTTAATACGCTAATAGCAAAGCGACCATTTTCTTGTAACTCACCATAAGTGGATGTTTCACTGGTTGTGGTTCGCATACCAACAAATACACTTAATACACCTGCAAAAATAACTAAACCAATAATTAAAGCAATAAAGACTTCAACCAAACTAAAACCATATTGAGATTTAAAGCCCGCTTTAGTCATTTGATTTACACTAAGGCTTTGTTTATTTATTGTTATTTTCATGTACTAAAATCTCAACCTTATTTATTATTAGTAATATTATAGCTAGCTATATGATAAAAGCACTTATCACTACTTGGCGGCGAGTATTAGTTGCGCTGCCACACGCTTCAACATCGACCGAATCAATTGTCGCAACCTTTCCTTGCCATGTGATAACCACTTTAACTGAATTTCCTACCACAGTTAAACAGCCAATGCCTCCAACTAATCCTCCAACCTTCTTTGTATCATTGATTGCATTTGCCCCCATTAATGCTTGTTCCCAACCAAAAAGATCATGAGTAACCATTTCAGCTGGGGTACATAATGATGCTGTCGAATTACAAGTAGGCGCTGAAGTGACTTTTCCAGTTCCGTAGGGGCTATTCGCTGCATATAGTGATAATGTACTACTATTGTTACCTCGAATTCTTTCAATAATATCCTGTGCTAAACTCGATGCTAATGAACGTTGCATAGCGTCAAAACTCGATTTTTTAGCCGTAGCTTGCATAGCAACAGCTCCGAGAATACCAGTAACCATAATAACCAAGGCAACTAAAACTTCGATAAAAGTCATACCTTTATTTTTTGTATTACGATGGTATTTATCATTGATTCGTTGAGGCATCGACTTTCTCTTTATATGTTGGCTCTTCATATTACTTAATCTTTTCGTTATATGAAAAGTATATGAAAGAAAAACTGAAAAAAAAAGATTTGAAAGAGTATTTTCAGTTAGGGGGGAGTGAAAAAGTTTTTTAATAAAAATATTTTTTAACTTTGTTAACCTTCTATTTTATAGAAGTATTATCAAAGTAATTACTTTTAAAAAGATAGTAGTTAACGACAAGATCATCCAATTTATTAAGATAAAAAAAGTTAATATTAACTTTAAGAGCTAAGGGTATTGATAAATTAAAATTTGTTAAAACATTTATTATAAACAATACTTACCCTTGTTTTTTATTATCTTTATGTCCTCTTTAACAATAGATAAATAATTTATCTTGTATATGATAGCGGTTGCTACACTCAAATAAATTTAAATATAGCAACCACATTACAATGGTTAAATTATAATCAAACCAAGATTAGCGTAATTCTACGGGTACTGCAAATACAATATTCTCTTTACGACCAGGAAATTCTTTAACTTCATGGCCACCCAAGCTTTTCAATACATCAATAACTTGTGTAACAAGAATAGCCGGTGCAGAGGCTCCAGCAGTAACACCAATAGAATCGACACCTTCAAGCCATGATGTTTCAATATCATCCGCTGTATCAATTAAATAAGAAGTCGTTCCCATTTTTTCAGAAACTTCTCTTAAACGATTTGAATTAGAGCTATTTTTAGCGCCGACAACTAATAATAAATCAACTTGATCAGCAATAGCACGCACCGCATCTTGACGATTTTGTGTTGCATAACAAATATCATCCTTTCGCGGGCCTTCAATCATTGGAAATCTGGCTCTTAATGCATCAATAACATCTGAGGTATCATCAACTGATAATGTAGTTTGACTACAGTAGTATAATTTTTCGGAATTTTTGACTTCAAGCTTTGATACATCATCGACAGACTCAACAAGATATATACCTGCTGTTTCACTATCGTATTGCCCCATAGTCCCTTCAACTTCAGGGTGACCTTGATGACCAATAAGTACACATTCAATATTTTTTCTACTGACTCGTGACACTTCCATATGTACTTTCGTTACTAATGGACAAGTTGCATCAAAAACTTTTAAGTCACGTGATTTAGCTTCATTACGAACTGCCTTTGAAACGCCATGAGCACTAAAAATGACAGTACTATCATCAGGGGCCTCATGAATTTCATCAATAAAAATTGCCCCGCGATTTTTAAGACCATCTACCACAAACTTGTTATGCACGACTTCATGACGAACATAAATAGGCGCGCCAAATAGGTCTAATGCTCGATCAACAATACTAATTGCGCGGTCAACACCTGCACAAAAGCCACGGGGATTAGCTAAAATAATTTTCATACAATTCTCTGTAATTCGAAGTGCCAACTTATTATAGTATTTCAACCAAATCTATGACAAATGTAACTGGCTGGCCAGCTAATGGATGATTAAAATCAATAGTAACTGAGCTACCATTAACTTCTTTAATCATTCCAGGCAATTCACCGCCTGGCTGAGAAAACGTAATGATATTACCAACTTTCGCTGGCACTTCAGCAGAAAACTTATCAATATCCATGTAGTGAATATTGTCAGGATTCGTTTCACCAAAAGCATCAACAGCTTCAAGCGTAAATTCCTTACTACTACCTACCGGCATACCTAATAATTGTGTTTCAAAAGCCGCAGAAATACTTTGGTCACCCATAATAATCTTAGCCGGTTTATTATTAACTTTTGTACTGTCAGCAGCTGAACCATCACTTAATTTCATCGTGATGTGCACCAAAATACTAGAATTTGCTTGAATAATTTTATCAATTGTCATTATTTATCTTCTATTAAGTCTTTGTCTGAGCCAATTTAAAGCTATGCTGAATCTTCGGTTTTAGTGAAAAACGAGTCAAGGATCATTAACGCTGCACCAATAAATATCATTGAATCGGCAAAGTTAAATGCGGGAAAGTGATATCCTGACCAATGAAAATCTAAAAAGTCGATAACATAACCAAATAAAACTCTATCGATAAGATTTCCTAGCGCGCCACTTAACATTAACGCAAAAGCGATACTTAAAATAGTTTGTGATTTAGGTGTTTTAGCGAGCCAAATAATAAAGACCAGACTAGCAATAGCTGCAACGACAGTAAAGAACCAGCGTTGCCAGCCTCCTTGGCTCGCAAGAAAGCTAAAAGCAGCCCCTGGATTATGAACATAAGTCAGGTTGAAAAACGGTAATATGTTTAGCGATTCATAAAGATTAAATGACCCTACCACTAATTGTTTAGTCACTTGATCTAACACTAAACAAAGTAGCGTTAGCCAAAGCCAACGCAAACCTGAATTATTGAAAGCGGAAATAAGATTATGCATATTTTCTAACTTCACCCACGCCATCAACATTAGTAACACAGCGTTGACAAAGCTCAGGGTGTGCATCATCTACACCAACATCTTCAGTTACATGCCAACATCTTTCACATTTACTACCTTTTGCTGCTGCTACTGACAACCATAAACCTTCAACATCTGTTGAAGTCGCCTCTTCAGGCACCTGGTTAGCATCGTTAACCACTTCAACAGTTACTTTTGATGTGATTAAAACAAAACGTAACTCTTCATCTAGCTTATTCAGTTTTTCAGCTAAATCAGCCGTTGCAAACAATGTTACTTGTGCTTCTAATGCTTTACCTACGGTTTTTTCTTTACGAGCAAGTTCTAATGCGCGGTTAACTTCTGAACGAACGAGTAATAGCTCACTCCAAAAATCGTTACCTAAAGCAGCATCTGCTGGCATAGTTTCTAAACCATCAAACCAAACACCAGTAAAAACAAATTCATCACGTTCGCCACTCACAGGAGTAGGTAGTGCTTGCCAAATTTCTTGTGCAGTAAAAGATAGGATTGGTGCCATCCAAGCAGTCATCGCTTCTGCTATTAAATACATTGCTGTTTGACATGAGCGACGTGCATTCGAATCTGCTTTAGCTGTATATTGTCTATCTTTAATAATATCTAAGTAGAAACCACCAAGCTCATTAGTACAAAAATTCATTATTTTATGCGCGACTACATGAAATTCATATTCATTGTATGCGTTAATGATTTCTGTTTGTAAGTGCGCAGCTTTATCAACAACCCAGCGATCTAGTGCAACCATATCATCAAAGGCTACTGAATGCTGTGCAGGCTCAAAACCATTTAAATTAGATAATAAGAAGCGAGATGTATTACGAATTCGACGATAAGCATCAGCTTGACGTTTGAATATCTCATCACCTGCGGTGATCTCTTGCGTGTAGTTTACTGATGCAGTCCATAAACGTAAAATATCTGCGCCTAAGGTATTAGTGATTTCTTTTGGCGTGATCACATTCCCTAATGACTTAGACATTTTATGACCATTAGCATCAACAACAAACCCATGGGTAAGTACTTGCTTATAAGGTGCTTTACCATTCATAGCTACCGAAGACATCATTGATGACATAAACCAACCACGATGTTGATCTGAGCCTTCAAGGTATAAATCTGCGATACCATCAAATTCTTCGCGGGCATTAATAACAGAATAATGTGTAGTGCCTGAGTCAAACCATACATCTAAGGTATCAGGTACTTTGATGTATTCTTTAGCGTCATCACCAATAAGCTCTTCAGCTTCTAAGTCAAACCATGCTTGAATACCTTTTTCTTCCACACGTTTTGCAACAGTTTCAATTAACTCAATACTACGAGGGTGTAACGCGCCGGTATCTTGATGAATGAATAATGCCATTGGCACACCCCACGTACGTTGACGCGAAATACACCAATCTGGACGACCTTCAACCATAGATTCAATACGACGCTGACCCCAATCAGGAATCCATTGTGTTTTTTCAATTTCTTTCAGTGAATCTTGACGTAAACCTTTCTTATCCATGCTGATAAACCATTGTGGCGTTGCACGGAAAATTAACGGTGTTTTATGACGCCAGCAATGTGGATAAGAATGCTCTAACGCATGATGATGTACTAATGTGCCTTGCTCTTTTAAAGTCTCAACAACATTCGCATTCGCTTTAAATACATGTTGTCCTGCAAACAATGGAGTGTCATCTAAGTAAACACCATTTGCTCCTACAGGGTTTGCAACTTCTAAGTTGTATAATTTACCAACCACAAAATCTTCCACACCATGACCTGGTGCAGTATGTACACAACCTGTACCTGAATCGGTAGTAACATGTTCACCTAAAACAACAGGAACAGTGAAATCATAAAATGGATGTTTAAGTTGCACTAAATCTAATTCAGATCCTTTACAAAAACCTAAAGTTTGATATTTATCGATACCAAAACGATCCATACAAGAAGTCACAAGATCTGAAGCTAAAATAAAACGCTCCTTTCCTTGCTCAGTTTCACATTGTACTAAAGAGTATTCAACATCTGTATGTACTGCAACCGCACGGTTAGCGGGTAATGTCCAAGGTGTCGTTGTCCAGATAACAACAGAAACACTGCCTTCACCTTCATCGGATGATACGTCAGGTTGCTTAAATTTATCAGCAATAGTTTGATCTACTACGGTAAATTTCACATCAATTGCTGGTGATTGCTTATCTTTATATTCTACTTCAGCTTCTGCCAAAGATGATCCACAATCCGTACACCAATGTACTGGCTTGAAGCCTTGATGCAAATGACCATTTTCAGCAATTTTACCTAATGCACGAATAATGTTCGCTTCAGTGTCAAAGTCCATTGTACGATAAGGATTATCCCAATCAGCAAAAACACCTAAACGTTTGAAATCGTCACGTTGTGCATTCACCTGTTTAGCAGCGTATTCACGACATTTTTCGCGAAAAACACTAGCAGAAACCTTATGACCAGGTTTACCTACTTTTTTCTCAACCATTAGCTCAATAGGTAAACCATGACAATCCCAACCAGGCACGTAAGGTGCGTTGAAATCAGATAACGTTTTAGATTTAACAATAATATCTTTAAGAATTTTATTTACAGAGTGGCCGATATGAATATCACCATTGGCATACGGAGGGCCATCATGCAAAATGAATGATTTCTTACCTTTTTTTGCTGCACGAATTTTCCCGTACAAGTCTTTCTCAGCCCATTCTTTGAGCATATTAGGTTCACGGTTTGCCATATTGCCTTTCATTGCAAAAGTCGTTGCAGGCAAATTCAAGGTTTGTTTGTAATCACTCATTTAAATCATTATCCGATTATTAATTTTTTAAATTGTTAGGCACATATGCCTAACCTACATTATTTATTTTTTCAAACACATCTTTCGCTTGTTCACTATCAATCTTAATTTGCGCCGTTAGCGCAGCTAAGTTTTCAAACTTCATCACCTGACGAAGTTTTTTTATAATTATCACTTCAATGCACTGACCATAAATGTCATCACTAAAATTAAAAATATGTACTTCTAACTGTTCTCGAATACCATTAACCGTAGGTCTAGCGCCAATATTAGCGACACCGTTAAACATACCATCAATTGTTTTTATCTTTACCGCAAAAACGCCACTTAATGGTGAATTATGCCTTTTTAATAGAACATTCGCTGTAGGAAAGCCTAATTGTCTACCACGTTTATCACCATGAAATACTTTACCTATTATTGAATAAGGTCTTCCAAGCATGTTTTCAACGTTTACTAGATCATCTTTATCTAATGCTGCTCTAATTGCGGTACTGCTAACCCTACAATCTTCCATTTTACAACTTGCAGTATCCGTGACCTCAAAACCAAACCTTTTTCCAGCCTGTGACAACATAGTAAAATCGCCAATACGATCTTTACCGAAATGAAAGTCGTCACCTACAATTAAATGCTTTATGCCTAATTTTTCAACTAATAAATGCTCTATAAATTGCTCTGCACTTTGGTTAGCAAATTTCATATTAAAGTTAACACAGATGAGACGTTGCACACCTAACTTTGACAATAATGCATATTTGTCTCTTAAACGGCACAACCTTGCAGGCGCTTTATCCTGTGCAAATACTTCTTGAGGTTGAGGTTCAAAAACCAAAACAGCCGCAACACAATTAAGCGCCTTAGCTTTAGCCACTAATGCTGAAATAACGCGTTGGTGACCTTTGTGAACACCATCAAAATTACCTATAGTTAATACACAACCATGATCACCTGGCTGAATATTATGTATACCGCGAACTAACTGCATTATTCTTGACTTCACCTTTAAGGAACAAAAAACGAACAGCACTAATTAATACATATAAAGTTAAAAAATAAAGCACATCTTCGTTAAAAACAAGATTAAACATACTATGCAATAACGAGTTTAGAGTCTTAAATAAAAAACCTTTATATCGACTGTTTATAAAAATAAATCGCCGAATTATATATTAAAGCGCAATAATAATCAGTAGCTAAGACGCTTTATTTTTACACTTTTACTTTACTTTTATTTTCATTTCAATTTAACTTTCTACTTTAAAGTCTTTAAAACGAACACCTAAGACAAAAATCATAATAAAGTAACTTAAACAACCTGCGCTGATACAAAGTACTAGCTGTGATACTTGTTCAAAAAAACTCATATTAAGCCAAACAGCAAAATCACTTGATAATTGATAAACAACCAATGCCATTACACTCGCAGAGAAGATTAACTTTCCTATGAAAATTTTAGTGCTTTTTGATAAATGATAAACTTTTGCTTGCTTCAAACCTCGGTATAACATCCAGGCATTGAGTGTTGCTGATAAGGTTGTTGCAATGGCTAAACCGACAAAACCAAAAAATGGCGCTAGCATTAGGTTAAAAGCCATATTAGCCACCATCGCTTTTATTCCTATTTTTACCGGCGTTTTAGTATCTTGCCTAGCATAATATCCTGGTGCTAAAATTTTGATAAACATAAAGCTTAACAAACCGGATAGATAAGCAAACAAAGCCATTGATACTTGTAAAACATCTATTTGGCTAAATTCGCCTCGCATGAAAAGTACCATAATAATAGGCTGTGCCAATACCATTAGCCCTGCTAAGGCAGGCCAACCAAAAAAACTTATCACTTTAATGCCCCAATCTAGCGTAGCACTAAATTGCTTGGGATCATTATTACTGTGCAATTTTGATAAACTTGGTAAGACTACCGTGGCAATGCCAATACCAAATAAGCCCAATGGAAACTCTAACAACCTATCGGCATAGTATAACCAACTAATAGAGCCTGTTATTAGAAAACTAGCAATCAATGTATCAAGTAATAAATTAATTTGCGTAACAGAAACCCCAAACAATGCCGGTACAATCAACTTCCTGATTTTAGTAACGCCTTTGCTATGCCAAGACCAACAAGGTTTAACCAAAACACCAGCTTTATACAAAAATGGGATTTGAAATAAAAATTGAATTAAACCACCAAAAAACACCCCCCAAGCCAATGCGTAGGCTGGACTGTCTGTATATTCAGCACCATATATTGCCATTAAAATAATAACAATATTGAGTAATACTGGTGTAAATGCTGCTACAGCAAACTTACCCATTGTATTTAATACAGCTCCAGCAAGTGCGGTGAAACTAATAAACCATAAATAAGGAAATGTTATTTTTAATAAACTGGCTGCTAATTCAAACTTCTCACCACCAACACTATCAGAACCACTGTTTAGCCATTCAACAAACCAACCCCCACCAAATAAAATAACAAATAAAGGAGAGGCCAACATACCGAACAAAGTCACTAGGGTAATAATGACGCCTAAAGTCCCCGAAACTTGTGCAATTAACCGGCGCGTTTCATCAAGAGAAACATCGGGATTAGCTAACGCCCTATTGTCATTACTTGTATTGTTTTTTACCGCATTTTTTTCATCTAGAGAATGAAATTCACTTAATACTGGTACAAAAGCTTGTGCAAATGCCCCTTCAGCAAAAAGGCGCCTAAAAAAATTAGGAATTTTATTGGCGAATAAAAAAACATCAGCCATTGCTCCTGCACCCATCAAGTTAGCAATAACAACATCTCGAACTAAGCCTAAAACACGAGAAACCAAGGTCATAAAACTTACAATAGCACCTGATTTTATTAACTTTTTACTCAAAAACAAAACCCTTATAATTCATAGCAGATATAAACTTTTATCGTTCGATTAAGCTGCAAAAATAGCGAGTTACCTAGACAACAAAATAAGTAACTAAAAATAATTACTATTATGTGATGATTTTACCCATTTAAACAATGTATACTTACGACTGTTCACAACATACTTGGTTAACTAATCGTTAATAACGTTTACGTTAGTGACATATTAGTAAAACCAACAATATTCTTTTTGATTGCAGTTTAACTATTTATTAAAATTTATTGATGATTTTATTAGTTAGGCAATTAAAACATTTGACAATCAGCTAAAAAACAGGCATATTTCGTCGCCTTAAATTTAAGCTTATATATTACATACTTTAGGAGTCACCTTGGCTAACTCAAAGCAAGCTAAGAAGCGCGCAGTACAATCTGAAAAGCGCCGTCAAAATAATGCAAGTCGTCGTTCAATGATGCGTACTTTACTTAAAAAAGTAAACGCAGCTATTGAATCTGGTGACAAAGAAGTAGCAACAAAAGAACTAGCTGCTGCTACACCAATTTTAGATCGTTATGCATCTAAAGGTCTTATTCATAAAAATAAAGCAGCTCGTAGTAAGAGCCGCTTAAATGCAGCTGTTAAAGCTTTATAATTTTTATTTTATAAGTAATGCGCATTATTTTATGAAAAAATTATTACCTTATAATTAATTTAATAGATTATTATCAGGTAAACGCAAAAAACCGACTTATTGTCGGTTTTTTTATGTCTAAAATTTATGAATCTTCTAACTTTACACGCTAATTATATTTAATTTCGCTGTTCTCTTGCACTTTGAGTCTATTTTTTTTAGTCTCTTTGCCAACGAAAATGCTAAATCACCATTGAGAACGATAATGACTTTGCTAAAAAAATCACAATTAACAACAAAACTTACCAAAATAGCCGCGATAGTAATAGTTACTATCACATCGTTAAGCGCTTGTAATAATGGCGCAAATACATCAAGTAATGTAGCGGCGGAAACAGCTCCCCAATTATTACCAGGATTTGAAAAACGTCTAGATATCTATAAAGAAGTAACGCTGTCCGCTGATTTAAGCCACTTATCCGATAACCAAAAACAAATGTTAGCCTTACTAATTGATGCCTCTAAAATTATGGATGACCTCTTTTGGCAACAAGCTTTCTCACAAGATAAAAATACTTTTCTTGCCTCTATTAAAAATGAAAAAGTTCGTCGTTTCGCCGAAATAAATTATGGTCCTTGGGATAGATTAGATGGAGATAAAGTCTTTTTAACACAAAATGATGCTAAAGCTGAAGGCGCAGAGTTTTACCCAAATGGTATGGCTAAAGCTGAATTTGAAAAAACAACGTTAGCTAAAAAAGACGGTTTATATTCGATTATTGATCGTGATGATGAAGGAAAATTAATAACAGTTGCCTACTCGGAAATGTATAGCGATGAGATTAATCGCGCTGCAGCAATTTTAGAAAAAGCAGCCACTTTAGCTGATGATAAAGAGTTTGCAAATTATCTAACAATGCGAGCAGAGGCACTGAGAACTGATGAATATCAGGCTTCAGATTTTGCTTGGATGGATATGAAGAACAACCCGATAGATGTCGTTATTGGTCCAATAGAGAACTATGAAGACCAATTATACGGTTACCGTGCTGCATTTGAATCATACGTATTAATTAAAGATTTAACGTGGAGCGAAAAACTCGCTAAATATGCACAATATTTACCTGAACTACAAAAAGAATTACCTGTATCAAATAAATTTAAAGCCGAAGTACCTGGCTCTGATGCCGATTTAAATGCTTACGATGTAATATATTATGCTGGCCATTCAAACGCTGGTAGCAAAACCATCGCAATTAATTTACCTAATGACGAACAAGTTCAGCTGAAAAAAGGAACTCGTCGTTTACAGCTGAAAAATGCGATGCGTGCCAAGTTTGATACTATTATGCTCCCTATCGCTGATACCTTAATTGTACCTGAGCAACGTAAAAATGTTACTTTCACAGGCTTCTTTGCTAACACCATGTTTCATGAAGTTGCTCATGGTTTAGGTATCAAAAACACCATAAACGACAAAGGTACTGTACGCCAATCATTAAAAGAACATGCTAGTGCATTAGAAGAAGGTAAAGCAGATATTTTAGGCTTATACATGATACGCCAGCTGTTAGATAAAGGCGTTATTACCGAAGGTAAGCTTGAAGAGTACTACACGACCTTTATGGCTGGCATATTTCGCTCAGTGCGCTTTGGCGCAAGTTCAGCACACGGCAAGGCAAATATGGTTCGCTTTAACTACTTCCAAGAGCAAGGCGCTTTCAGCCGTAATGAACAAGGTTTATATAGCGTGAACATAGATAAAATGAGCGATGCGATTAACTCTTTATCTAAGCTTATTTTAACTTTGCAAGGCACAGGCGATTATCAAGGTGTTGAGCAATTAGTTGTGACTAAAGGTGTTATTAGTGAAACGTTAGCGGCAGATTTAGCTCGCTTAGAAAGTGCTAAAATCCCTGTTGACATAGTCTTTAAACAAGGTAAAAAAGTACTGGGGTTATAGTACTTTTCTTTAGTTAACAGTATAAATGCTGGCCTAATATTACTATAAATAATAGGCCAACAAGATTAAATAATGTTAGTAATTTAACAACTTAACTTATGTACCTATATGTTTTTCTAAGAAAGAAAGTATTTTCTTATTTACTTCCAAAATATTAGCTTCATTATAAAAACCATGACCTTCTTTATCTTTTACTAACCACTCATAAGGGTGTTTATGTTCATCAAGCGCTTTTTTTAATTTCTCTGCATGCTCAATAGGTGCTCTTTGATCATCTTCACCATGAATAATTAGTACTGGCGCTTTTAATTTATCTATGTGGTATACAGGCGAGTTCTCACGTTGTTGCTCTACATCAGTACCTAATGTTGTATCTAAGTATGCTCCACCCCATTTAAGCGACGTTATATCCCCTTCTTTGTATAACATTGGCAAGTCATATACACCGGCATAACCTATAGCACACTTAAATAACTCAGGCGTTCTAACTGCACTTTGTAAAGCACTATAGCCACCAAAGCTTGTACCAAAAATACAAACTCTATTTTTATCAGTAATACCTTCTTGAACCGCATAATTGAGTGCTAGTAAAATATCATCTTGAATTTTGGTTCCCCAATTTGTATAACCAGCTTCCATAAAGGCTTTACCATAGCCTTCAGAACCACGAAAATTAACTTGTACAACAACATACCCTGCATTAGCTAACATCTGTACCTGTGGGTCATATCCCCAATAATCTCTCGCATGTGGGCCGCCATGAGGAAGAACAACGGTAGGCAGGTTTTTGGTTTTATTTTTAGGTAAGGTTAAGAAGCCATTTAACGTTAGTCCGTCAGGCGTTTTTATTCTGAAAGGCTCTACCGGTGACATTTCTTCAGGTTTAATCCAAGAAGCACTCTTAAATAAATGCTTTGCTGCCATCGTTTTAGTATTGAAGGAATAAAAAGAGCCGGGGTTTCTATCACTATTAACTTTAACGATAATAGTATTACCATCTCTTGTTTTACTTGTGATAGCAATCTTACTTCCTTTAAAAGCACCATATAATGCTTTATGTATTTTCGCTTCCTCGTTATCATCATCTAGGTAAATATAACTCGGATAATCTTCATCTAAACGTAAACCAAAGACACTATTCACATTCGATTGAATGACATGGGTGGGATCAACAAGCTTACTTTTATAAAGCAACTTTTCTTCTTTTGTTGCAAGGTTATATTTATATAATCCTTTTGCTTCACTATTTTCAGCTTTTAATGCATAAACACTTTCATTATCTGGTGAAAAAGAAATCGGTGTAAATTCACCGTTAAAATCTTCACCAAACGCTTGCCATTCACTATCTCTATCTTTTGAATAAAAAAGCTTAACGTTGTAGTCATTATCAACCCCAGCAACAAAGCGTGGTTGACCATCATTATCAACAAGGAATTTACTATAAGGAATAGGGGCAGTTTTCAGGCGGTTTTCTTTACCTGAATATACATTTAACTTAACAACCTGAGGAAGCACATCAGATTTACGTGATAGAAGTTGCTTTGAAATTAAGACACTTTTATCATCCTCCTCCAAAATATCAATTAGAAAACCTGCATGACCTGATAAAACAATACCGGCTTTTGAGCGGTAACCAAAAATCATTTGCCCTTTTCGACCGTCATAATTAATCGCGTAGAGTTCACCTAAGTTAATAGGCTCTTCTAACGAACCGCGTAACTGCTCTAGTTGGATGATTACACGTTCATTGTTGACCCAGTAATAATCAGCAGCTTGGTTTTTTCCTCCAGAATTAAGTATATATGTTACTTCGTACGTTTTAGCATCTAAAAAGACCAAGCTTTTATCACCATCAACATTAACTGATGCGGCTAAATACTTACCATCTGGGGATATTTTCATATCATAATATTCTAAATGGCGAGAAAAGTTTTCTAATGTAGCGGCGCGAGTCTGAGTCGTATATATATAGCACCCTATAAGTAGAGTAATAATGATGTAGCTCGAAAGTTTATTTAATTTTTTAATGTATATATTAGCCATAATATTTTGTGTTTCACTCCCTAAATTTTACTATTCCAAATCAAAACCATTAGTCCGGTTTCGTAAATCAATTATCTTTATTCAAAGGTATATTAAAAAAAAGTGATACCAAATAAAAGCTTATATCACGTTAAATATCAAAAAAATCAATAATACAGACCTATTTAAAGGTTTATAGACTAAATGGAATCATTAATAGTATTGAACGTTTGGCGTTAAGAAGAATAGTGCGTAGTAATAAAAAGAAATAAGCCAATCAAGTGATTGGCTTATTTTGAGAAGATATTGCGTCGACTAGCTATTTAACACTAACTCGAGCAAATTTTCGTTTACCAACTTGGTATATCGCATTGCTACCGGTGACGATCACTAAATTTCTATCAGTAATTTTTTCACCATCTATTTTTGCCGCCCCTTGCTTAATCATACGATAAGCATCAGAAGTACTGCCGACTAAGTTAGCCTCTTTTAATAAGTTAGCTATAGCGATTTCACCACCTTCAACAACCAATTCAAGCTCTGGTATTTCATCTGGCATTGCACCTTTTTGAAAACGATTAATAAACTCTTGATGCGCGGCTTCTGCTGCTGCTTCATCATGAAAACGAGTGATTAATTCTTTTGCCAAATCAATTTTAACATCACGTGGATTTTTACCTTGCTCGATTTCAGTTTTATAGCCTTCAATTTCAGCTAAAGGCTTAAAACTCAATAGCTCATAATAACGCCACATAAGTACATCTGAAATTGACATGATTTTACCAAACATATCTGATGGACTATCAGTAATACCAATGTAATTTCCTAATGACTTAGACATTTTTTGCACACCGTCTAAACCTTCAAGTAAAGGCATCATTAATACAGTTTGTGGACGTTGCCCTTCCGACTTTTGTAATTCACGCCCCATCAATAAGTTAAACTTTTGATCTGTGCCGCCTAACTCAACATCCGCTTCAAGTGCCACTGAATCCCAGCCTTGCACAAGTGGGTACATAAATTCATGTATGGCAATAGCTTGACCGTTTGCATAACGCTTTTTAAAGTCATCACGTTCCATCATGCGAGCAACTGTTTGACGAGAAGCCAACTGTAGCATTCCTGCAGCGCCTAATTTTTCCATCCAAGTAGAGTTAAATGCCACAGTGGTTTTAGCTGGGTCTAAGATTTTAAACACTTGCTCTTTATAAGTTTCGGCGTTGGCTAATACATCTTCTTTAGTGAGTGGCTTACGGGTAACATTTTTACCCGTTGGATCACCGATCATGCCAGTGAAATCACCGATAAGAAAAATAACCTCATGACCTAACTGTTGAAATTGACGCAACTTATTAATTAAAACAGTGTGACCCAAATGTAGATCTGGTGCAGTAGGATCAAACCCTGCTTTAATTTTTAACGGCTTACCTGTTTTAAGTTTTGTTAATAACTCTTCTTCTACTAATATTTCTTCTGAACCGCGCTTCAATTCTGCAAACGCTTGACTTACATCCGTCATTTTTAGCTCCATTGGCTAGCTATATATTTATTTCAATGGCTGAATTCTACTCATTTTATCTTATACATAACAGTATAAAAATCGATGTAGCCATTTTTTGTAACAACTTTTATAAGAATTTTTCTGAAAACTTTACTAAAAACTTTGATATAGTTCGAGACGATACTAATTTGATTCAATTTTCCCCGTTCCACGTAAATCAAATTATTATGACTTAGCGACAGTTGTCGTATTTTTATTACCCATATAAAGTAAATACATATCTCCGTGAATAAACAACAAATAATACAACGACAATTAAAAACGCTTCATAAAGTTTTTCTTAGCTTACTAACAAACTTCCAACAATTACCCAAAAGACATCGTGCTATAATTATTGGAATATCAATACTAACTTTATTCATAATACTACTGCCAAGTGAGCATGAGTTAACAAACAATAAAAACCATAAGCAAGGCCTAGAAGTTGGTAAACGCTATCAAGTTGCAATCCCCGAAAAATCTTCCATTGACCGACTTCCTGCGACGCCTGTTGAAATAGAAATTCCAGCGACTGTCGTATCACAAGACAGTCAGCTAATTGATGAAAGCGAGATCTCCACAACAGTAAATTCAGAGCAACAAAGTAAAATGTCTTGGCAAAGTGCCGAAGTTCGCAGCGGAGATTCTTTAGCTAGAATATTTAAACGTTTAGGATTTAGTGCACAAGATACTTATGCGGTTAGTAGCGCTAAAGGAAAAGACAGCAAACTACTACTTAAGATGAATGTCGGCGATACCCTTCGTATTGCGACAAATAAAGAACAGAAAATAACAGCACTTGAATACCCTTTATCAAAAACAGACACTTTGTATATCAATCTTGTCGGTGATAGCTATCAATCACATAAAGAAAGTAAACCTGTTGATATTACTCAAGATTATGCACATGGAACAATTAATTCAAATTTTTGGAATGCAGGAACAGTTGCAGGCTTAAGCGATAGACAAATTATTGAACTTGCTAACATTTTTGGTTGGGATATAGATTTTGCTTTAGATATACGAGCTGGCGATAGTTTTCATGTGATTTATGAGAAAAAATATATTGAAGGTGAATATATTGGTACTGGTAATATTTTAGCTGCCGAATTTATCAACCAAAAAGACCCTTTTCAAGCCGTAAGATTTACTGATGGTGAATATTATACCTCTGATGGTAAAAGTATGCGTAAGGCCTTTTTACGCGCCCCTGTAAACTTTAAATATATCAGCTCTAGCTTTGCCCCTAAACGTTTTCATCCAGTACAAAAACGTTGGAAAGCACACAGAGGAGTTGATTATGCAGCTAAAACAGGTACTCCAGTAGTAGCAGCAGGCAATGGTAAAGTTACTCATTCAACTTATAACAAATACAATGGTAATTATGTTTTTATCCAGCATGGTAATGGCATAGTAACTAAGTATTTACATTTTTCAAAACGAGCGGTTAAAAAAGGTCAACGTGTTAAACAAGGGCAAGTTATTGGTTATGTAGGCGCAACAGGATTAGCTGCAGGTCCTCACTTACATTATGAATTTTTGCTTAATGGTGTACATCGCAACCCTAGAACGGTAAAACTGCCTGATTCAAAACCAATCGATACAAAGTATAAAACTGAATTTACCGCAATATCTAAAAAACGTTTAAAAGAGCTAGCCGATTCAAAACGTATCGTGTTATCAATGAGTCTTGCTGAGGAAAATACACCTAAAAATGACGATTAATACAAATTCAGGTAATTCAAACGCGCCTACCTATTATATTGGTTTAATGTCAGGCACGAGTGCTGATGGCATTGATTTGGCCTTAGTGTCCTTTGACCAAAATCATCAACTTCAACATCACGCCAGTTATTATCAAGCCTATAGTAGTGAGACTGCTGAAAAAATTCAGTCACTTTATAACCCTGGTAATAATGAGATTGATCGCACCTTTGCTTTAGATGTCGAGTTAGCAAGACTTTTTGCCGCTACAATTAACGCTTTTTTACTACAGCAACAGCTAGATTATTCTGACATTATTGCCATTGGTAACCATGGCCAAACTGTCCGTCATAGACCATTAATAACCCACCCATTTACTTTACAAATTGGCTGCAATCAAACATTAGCAACCTTAACGAATATTCGTGTCATTGGGCAGTTTCGCCGAAAAGATATGGCATTAGGTGGACAAGGTGCTCCATTAGTACCGGCTTTTCATCAAACAATTTTTAGTGAGAATAATAACAATGACAGTAATGCTGATGTTTTTGTCGTTAATATTGGCGGTATAGCTAACCTCACCTTCTTGCCAGCAACGGATAAACAAGATATTTGCGGTTATGATTCAGGTCCTGGCAATGCATTGATGGATGACTGGTTTAGCTTACACAACCCTGATAGTAAAACTAAGTATGACGAGAATGGTAATTGGGCCAAAAAAGGGCAAATTGATGATGAATTATTAGCGCTATTTTTATCTGACAACTATTTCCAACTTCCTCACCCGAAAAGTACAGGTCGAGAATATTTCCATTTATCATGGCTAAAGAGTCAACTAGCTCAGTTCTCTCACGTTAGCAATGAAGATGTGCAAGCAACACTTACCGCGTTAACAGCGATAACTATTGTTGATGCAATTAAGCAGCACAGCCCTAATAATGAAGCTACTACTAAAATATACCTTTGTGGCGGCGGCGCGCATAATGAAATTTTAAAAAGTAAAATAAATCAACAACTAGAACTACACTACAAAAATTACGAACTTCTTCTTACTAATCAAAAAGATATTGATGGTGATCAATTAGAAGCGATAGCCTTTGCTTGGTTAGCCTTTGCTTATGACAAAAAGTTATTAAGCAGCATGTCAACGGTAACGGGGGCTAGCAAATGTTGCACCCTTGGTAATGAGTATTTACCTTAACATTCACTAGTAAAGATCAATATTACCTCTATAATGAATTCCAAAGAGTACAAAAATCAAACCAAAGTTGTTTAATTATAATACGGTAACCGTATTTGTTTTCGATTGAAAAACATACAAACCGAACTAAGTATTAATTACGTCGTCTAAATATAAATAGAAGTACTAGCATCTTAAACATTAGGAGGTAGGAAGGTTATGGAATTTAACGAGATACATATTGGTATGAAATGCGGCAGTAAAAAAGGTAGCGGCACCGTCACTTGGATAGATGGAGCAACTAGAACAATCTACATGGCTGACACTTATGATAACAATAATTTTCAAGTAGAATTTGAAGAAATTATTGAAGATCCACAAGCTCACAATAAAGGAGATACCTTTTATTAAGCTTGCCTGATTACAGTGTTAGACCAATAAAGCCAGCACAAACCAAACGTTCAAAAAACTAAAGCCCATAAAATTTATATATTTTATGGGCTTTTTTTATCCATTTAGCACAAGCTTATCTTTAATCTTTAGGTAGGCTCACAGGTAATACTCCTAATGCTTTTTGCTTACCTAACATAATAGCAATACTCGTCTGATAACCGGGGCTGTATGCTATGTCATTACTCTTGTTATAAATTCTATCGTCAAATGTCACTAGAATAGAGTCTGCTAGTTTAGTATAAGGGTTTAATAAGTAAGGTGACCCTTTAGCAATCAACATACTCGTTACTTTTCGTTGCTTAGCTTGTTGTAACTGGTAAGCCAGTAACTGCTCATAACTCACATTACCTTGTTTATTAGCAATATACGCTTGAGTTAATACATCTTCTGCGCCACCAATATCAACTGCGCTCGCTATCTTAGTATCAACTGTTGCAATAATAAGATCAGCTTTAGCTAATTTACCACCTTGATGTATTTGTGATTGTGCATCACGCTCGGCGACCACTGTCGCGCTAATTTGTGGCGGTAATTGATTTAAGCTTTGCCAATGAAAAATGATCGCGGCTTTTAAAGCGCGAAACTCTTGCCAATTCAGTACAAATAAATGAATACGTAAAATGCGTTTAACATCCATCGGTAACTTATCTTGATTATTAGTCAATAACACCACAGCGTTATCTGCTAAGGCTTGTTCAAGCAATAAATTTTGCTCTTGTGCTATATACTGCTCTGCTAACGTAACTCTCTTATCTAGAGACATTTCTGGTAGCATTATATATTTTCTTTTATAGCTATTTATTCTCTGAACAGACTGTGTAATTTCTGCTATTGAAAATTCATCTTTATTGATTTTCTGTTGTAACGCTTCAGCAACAGCCTTAACAAATAATTTGAATTTATTAATGTCTTCAACTTTTCTTATTTTAAACGGCATTACCGCTAAATCAGCGCCTGCAACAAAGGTTTCGACCACCGCGGTCACCTCATTAAAATAATGAGAAATACCAGCCATATCCAGTGCATCTGTCGCAATAATACCGTCATATCCCATGTTATTTCTTAACAAACCAGTCAGTATTTTTCGAGACATTGTTGCTGGTCGAATAATTTTTTCGCCTTTAAGATTTGCAATCGTTGAATCATCTAATGTCGGGTATTGTATATGTGCAGTCATGATCATCGCAGGATCACTGTGCTTAATTGCCCACTTAAATGGCGCTAAATCTTTACTTTCTATCGTCGCTAAATCATGCTCAACAAGTGGCAATCCTAAATGACTATCAACATGAGTATCACCGTGGCCAGGAAAATGTTTGAGCGTAGCCATTACCCCTTGGCTTTGAAAGCCATTAACAGCTGCTGCGCCTAACTCAGCAACAAGCTGCGGCTCTTCACCAAAAGAGCGAGTGTTAATCACAGGGTTCATCGCATTAGTATTCACATCAACAACAGGCGCATAGTTGTTGTTAATTCCTAATAACATTAATTCCTTCGCGATAATAGTACTCGTTGCAGTAGCAAAATCGATACCTTTGGCTTGATAAGTAGCACCTATAGCCATATTACCGGCGAACGATGTAGCTTGAGGTAAACGCACTACCCTGCCACCTTCTTGATCAATAGAGATAATTAACGGTTGTTTTGAATCAGATTTAATAGCTGCTGTTTGCAAGTCATGCGTTAACTGAATAATTTGTTTTGTTGTTGATAAGTTTTCAGCAAAAAGTACTACGCTACCAATACCCGTTGCTGTAATGACATCAGCTAAGGCTTTCGGTAGTTCAGTCACTGGCTCTAAGCAACGCCCGGTAGTATTCGTTAGTTTTTCTGAGCAAAAATAACGGATATCAAGTGCCATTTTAGCTGCTAATTGTTTTTCAAAGTCAGAAAGTTGTATTGAATAATTACTTTTGGCTGTCATAGGGGAGTTCGATGTTTTATTAACGGATAGTTGGCTAGCTGCATTACTAGGTAAAGCATAAGATTTACCTGAGAGTAAGCAGCTGGAAAAAAAGTAAAAAACAAATAATGATCCGTTTTTTATCACCTTGTTTATCACTTAACTAAAGCCAAAACATTATGTACTAAACGGTTAATACCTGATGCGGCTTCACTTATTGAAGTAGCGAGCATGTAAGCAGGCGTTGTTACTAGCTTATGCGTTTGATCAATAACAATATCGTCAACGCTACAATTTTTATGTATCAGCCCTTTGGCAGTAATTAACGATGCGGTATCTCTATCAGTACCAATAGTTCCTTGTACCCCTTTAGGGTAAATTAATGGCAACATAGCCGGAGCAATACACATATAACCAGCAGGTTTTTCTGCTTTTGCAAATGCTTGGCAAGCAGATAACACTTGGTCGTTTACTTGATAATTATCGCCATCAAGTGCAAAATTACATAAGTTTTTTGCAACACCAAAACCACCAGGCACAATAATAGCATCGAAGTCTTGTACTCGTAATTCGCATAGGTCGTCAACATTACCACGTACCATACGAGCAGACTCAACTAACACATTACGACTCTCATTCTCACTCACTTCACCCGTTAAATGATTAATCACATGATGCTGCTCAATATTAGGTGCAAAACAGCAATAACTTGCATTATTTTGCTCAATAGCTAATAACGTAAGTACTGTTTCATTAATTTCACTACCATCGTAAACACCACAACCACTTAAAATTACTGCGACTTTTTTCATTTTTTATCCTTATCACTGAGGGCCTAATATTGAGATTTTACGCTATTTTTTTCTGTTGTTCATTTATACTAATAATTAATTGGCATAAAAGCACCAATAACACAGAAGAAAACATTAGCCCTGCGAAAGGTAACGCACTACCATCATAAAAATAAGCTAAAATTGGCCCAGCTAAAGCACCAACACCAAAACGTAAAGTGCCTATTACTGCAGTTGCAGTGCCTGATTGTTCCGGAAACTTAGTAAAAACTAAAGCATCAGAATTAACAGCAACCATTGAAATACTGCCCATTAACGGCAAAATAGATAACACAGTGAACACAACAGACATGGATAAGAGATTAACAGTAACCAAGGATGCTGATGAAATCAGCGAGATAATTAAGCCATAACGCAACATTTTTCTTGAGCCTTTACGAGAAACTAAACGCGCATTAATAAAATGTGCCGTCATTAGTCCAGCAACGTTAATACCAAATAAAACACTAAAGCTTAATTCTGAAACCTCATATACGGTTAAATAGACAAAGGGAATTGCCGTAATATAAGAAAAGAAGGCTAATGAAATCATCATTGAACTAATAATATCTAATCTAGCCTCATTATTAGAAAATACAATTTTATAGCGCTCTAAAAAATTAATCGGTTTAACCTGTTCCCCACTCTCTTTATCCGAATTGCTATTAGTAGAAGTAGTCTCAATTGCATCAGGTAAATATTTAATCGATAGCACTAAAACAACGATACTATAAAAAGCTAAAACATAAAAAATTAATTGCCAGCTGTGGGCTACCAATAAAATACTACCTATACTGGGTGCGATCATTGGCGCTACCATCATTATCATTGATACATATGACAACCCTTTTGCGGTATCTTTTTTATAATATTCTCGTATTGTTCCTGGAATAACCACGGTTGCTGCACTACTAATAAAAGCTTGTACAAAACGTAATGATAAGAATTGTTCAATATTTAGCGCGAAAGGTAATAGTAAGCTTGCCAATAAAAAACCACTGATACCAAATATCACCATCTTTCTTCGTGAATGTTGATCTGCCATTGGACCAAATAAAATCAAACCTAAAGCATAACCTAATAAGTAAATGCTTAAAGAGTTTTGTACCATAGGCATATCAGTGGCTAGATGTTCGGCTAAAATAGGCATCGCCGGCAAATAGAGATCAATAGCTAATGGTGATAAAGCCATAATAGATGCAAGTAAAGGTAAAAGTAATTTAAGTGATATCTGTACTGACTTTTCAGCCTTAACTGTGTTCTCGGATTCCACTAAAACGTGTCCTTTTGATCAATTTTACTATTAATGTTGTCGTTATGTGAGTATTTAAATACTAAACGACCTAACGTTTTGATTGCATTTTCTACTTGCTCATTCCACTGCACACCAAAGCTAATACGCATGTAATTAGCATACTTGCCTGACATTGAAAATATGATACCAGGGGCAAAACTTACCCCTTGCTCAATTGCTTCTTGAAAAAATTCACTAGTATTAACATGTGACTGACATCTAAGCCATAATACGCTCCCCCCTTGAGGCTTAGAAATACAGACCTCACTTGGAAAATGTTCGGCGATTAAAGCACGCATGCGTTCACAGTTGTAAATCAATTTCTTACGCAATACACTTAAATGGCGATCGTAGTCACCACTTTGAATATACTCGTTTAAAGTCCATTGTTGTAACATTGGAGTTGAACATGACTGTGCTCTTTTAACACGCTTTGCCTGCTCTTCAAACTTTCCGGGTAATAACCAGCCGATTCTATAACCGGGGGCCGCTGTTTTGGAAAATGACGAACAAGTCATCACTAATCCTTTTTCAGAATATAATTGTGCTGGTTTAGGTTTTTTCTCTGTAAAATACAGTTCGCTATAAACATCATCTTCGATTAACGGCAGATCATGTTTTTCAAGTAGACTCACGAGCGCTTGTCGTTGAACATCTGTTTTCATTGAACCCAATGGATTATTGATCGCAGATGAAAATAGGCAAGCTTTGATCGGGTGCTTATTAATTGCTTTGGTAAGATCATTTAAACAAACGCCCTCTTCTGTGCAGGTATAAATTTCTAAAGCCTTCATACCTAACGTTTCAATTAACTCGATAATGCCAAAAAAACACGGAGATTCTACCGCAATAATATCGCCTCTTTGGGCAACACATTGTAAAGCAATAGATAAGGCTTCTTGCGCACCATTCGTGATAACTATTTCATCTGAATTAATGACAATACCTTGTTCTTGATATCGAAAAGCTAGTTGCATACGTAATTTAGCATCGCCCGTTACAGGACCATAACTCACCGCTTTTTCTGCTACTTTTGATAAAACTGAACGCATTAATCTTGCCAGTGTTTTGTCTGGAGGATTAGCTTGAATAGGATTTGATATGCCTAAAGCAACAGTATTAGGTATATGTACCGCCTCGTACACTTGTTCTATCATATTACGACACTGAACAGTTGCAGGTGCACAATGAGACCACTTTGTTGGCATGGGTTTTAATGTTCGCGCTCGTTGCGCCATTAAGTAATAACCAGATTGCGGTCTAGCACAAACGCGCCCTTGGCGTTCTAATTCAATATAAGCTTGTTTGACGGTAGGGACACTTATTTCAAATTGACGACTTAACTTGCGTAAACTCGGTAACTTGTCCCCAGGTAATAAAACACCTGTTTTTTGTTGATAATCAATAAATTCGATAACTTGTTGATATAAGAAGGCAGGTGAAGTTTTATCAAGTAATTGCATAGCATAAATCTTTAGGCGATCAAAACTGTATAGGTTTCATTTTCATTATTTTGTATATGTTATTAAAACAAATAAACTCTATACTGTCATTCGCTTTCGCAATTTACCTTCATTTATTTGGTATCACTATCAAACAAAAAGAGATGAGAAAAATGAATAATAGTTTCCTCTACCTGATCACTGTCCTTATCTGGGGATCCACTTGGATTGCCATTAGTTACCAATTAGGTGATGTTGCTCCCGAGGCTTCTGTAACTTACCGGTTTGCCATTGCAGCGCTAATTTTATTTACTTTTGCAAAGTTAAAACGCTTACCGATGCATTTTTCTCTAAAACAACACGGCTTATTTGCAGCCTTTGGTATTTGTTTATTTGGATTAAACTACTTACTACTCTATAACGCGCAGCAACATATTAATTCAGCACTTACTTGCATTGCCTTTTCAACATTAATGTTGATGAATATTGTTAATACCAAGCTATTTTTTAAAACACAAATCACAAAGCAGGTTTATTTTGGTGGCGCATTTGGCTTATTAGGCATAGTTACTTTGTTTTGGCCGCAGTTAACCGACGTTACCTTAGGGGTTGCTACATTATTTGGGCTAGGTCTTTGCTTAATGGGAACTTTTTCTGCTTCTATAGGTAATATGATATCGATTAAAAACCAAAGAAATAATATACCTATTGTGCAAGCGAATGCATGGGGAATGCTCTATGGCGCTATTTTTACTAGCCTAGCAGTTATCGTACAAGGTAAGCAGTTTACTTTTTCATTTGAGCCAGCTTATTTAACGTCGTTAATTTACTTATCTCTTTTTGGATCTGTTATTGCTTTTGGTTGCTATTTAAGTTTAATGACGCGTATTGGCTCCCATAAAACGTCATATGCAAATATTATTTTTCCAGCTATTGCGGTATTTATTTCAACGATTGTAGAAGGTTTTGCTTGGAGTGAATTTACAGTGATTGGTTTAAGTTTTGTTTTGCTAGGTAACTTAATAGTATTAACTAAAACATCGACATTACAGCGGTTATTTAATGCTAAAGAAGCTGCAAAAGTTTAATGCTGACGGCACATTTACTCAATATATGAGATATTTGCCAATAGCACACGGCATAGCAGCTCCTTCCTGCTATGCCGTTTTTTTTTAAACCTATGACTATTAGATCACTCAACTAACTTAATATTAGCCCGTTATGATTAACCACCAATAGGAGAGCCAGGTGGCATATTAATTTCTTTAGGAATAACCACCCGTTTTCCTTCACTTAAACTAAAATCTATCTGCTGCTCGAGTAACTTAAAGTGTTCGGCTAACTTCTTATAATGGCGATCATCATTATTATCGTCTAACCAATTTTCGATATTTTTTAAGCTAGCTAACGTAGCACTACGTACTTCAGGTACTGATTTTGGTGAGTGCCATAACTCAAGCAGTTGTTCAATAACTTGTTGATTCACCCGCTGCTGTACTAATAACGCCAAACCACTTTCTGGACGTTGCTTTATTGTTTTATCAATAAGTTGTGAAATCAGCGCCTCAACAGAAAAAGCGCCCTTATGCGTTTTACCTTTTTTACTCTCTGTAAAATATAAACTTTCTTGCTGTGCTAAGCGCGCTAGTCGTTCAGCGTTTAACAGTAATGTTATGGTATGTTTAGCGCTAGCTTGTGCTGCAGAAACAGGGTCAAATGTAATACCTGTTTGTGAGTTAAAGCTTTCACGGTTACGATAATAACCATAAGCTTTAGGTGCTATCAGCTGAATTATACTTTCTGGAATTGTCAAAAAGTCACTGTTCAGTGTTGCTAATAATGATGATAAAGCTTGTTGCTGCATTTCGGCAGAAATAGTAACAAGCCCCTGCTGCTTAGCTTCTTGATTATCCTTTTTAAGTTCATAACTATAGCTTGAACCCGCTATTAATTTAACGGCAGCCTCTACTTGATAACGATGAAAATTATAAATAGGCACCAAGGTTTGCTCTAATTCAGACAAAGGTGTTCCAACAGCAATAGAGTTTAGACCAAAATCTGATAACGCTTTCTTACGTACTTGTATAACTCGCGTTAATTCAACCGCGGCATTGTCACCGTTATCCCACAAATGACCTGTACTTTGAGTACTTGACGACGAACGAGCATCAGGATCTGAAGCATATAAAAGCCCTTTTGCTTGTGTGTCAGCAACCAATGCTAATAACTGTTCTGACTCATTTTGATAATCGCCATAGCCATAAGCAATAACGTACTTATCCCATAGTCCAATATTTTCTTTATATGCATCAGATAAATCAATTTCGCCATGTTCATCAAGTGTTATATAAGGGTGTGGGTAATCCATAACTGATGCTCTATCATTAACACTAGCAGCAAAGTTATGCGCTATACCTAATGTATGACCAACCTCATGCGCTGAAAGTTGCCTAATACGTGCTAAGGCCATATTTTTCATCGCGCTTGTATCAGTATCTTTAGCAGTAAATGGCGATGTTAAACCTAACGCTATTAAATAATCTTGGCGTACACGTAGTGATCCAAGTGTCACATGACCTTTAATTATTTCTCCTGTACGAGGATCAATAACAGAGGCGCCATATGACCAACCTCGCGTTGCCCTATGTACCCACTGAATAACGTTGTAACGTACATCCATTGGGTCTGCATCAGCAGGCAGCATTTTTACTTGAAAAGCATCCTTATAGCCAATACTTTCAAATGCCTGATCCCACCACATCGCACCATCAATAAGCGCGGTACGTATTGGTTCAGGAACACCAGAATCTAGATAATAAACAATCGGCTCAATCGCGACACTGTTGCCGCTTACAGCGCTGCCTTTCTTCGCTAAGCGATGACGAGGGATTAAGCGTTTAATTAAGGGTTCATCTATTTTGCTAGCATAATCTGCGTAAGCTATTGACCAAAAGCCGCTAAAAGGGTGAAACTCTCTTGTTTGATAATTATCGTCAGGTAATTTAATTAAAGAATGATGTAAATGCACAGTAACCGAACTTGAGTCAGGTGTAACAGATTTTAAATGGCTGCCAGCACCTGAGCCAGTAAAGGTAACCATAGCTTCAAGCTCTGTATTTTCAGGAAAGGCTTTAGTGCGCTTTGCATATAAGGCACTGCGACTATTATCAACGTTGAAACTTCCTTGTTTTTTATCTTCTAATATTTGGCTAATATTATGAATATCTGATAATAAAAAAGGGGTGTAATCAATTAATACTTTTTGAGTGTTTTTCCCCGTATCAACCGTTTCATTTACGACGGTAAAGCCCCAGATAATCGAGCTAGCAAAAGCTTCATCTATTGATTTTTTTTCCAATAAATTATCTGAATCGGCGCGATAATAAGTGTTCAACTGTTTTAGAAAGACTTTCTTACCTACCCGTTCAAACTTTACTAAACGTGTGTCGCCAAGTTGCCCGCGATCTAAACCGATATCATTTGAACCAATTCCATGGGGTAAACTCGATTGAAATAAAAATTCTTGGCCAAAATTATCAATTTGAAGATAAACCTTTCCTTCATTTTTATCATGATAAAAAGAAAAATATCCTTGCTGAGCTATTTTACCTTTTGTAAACTCAGCAAAACCTACAGTGGCTTTTTCAGCAAAACTCATGGTTGAAATAACACAAAGTGATATAAATAATAGTCGATTGATAAAATTCATTTTTTTCCTTATTAATTAAACTAAATTAAAATGATTCACGGGTAGTATCTCAATAAAAATAAGTTTAAACCTTAGAAAGCAAAGTTAAACTTGTTATAATCAAGAGGAAAGCAAAATAAATAATTAAAAAATTACTATCAACTTTCAAAAAATAGACTGCTATTAACAGGAATGCACCCTCATTAATAGCCATTATAAAGTATACAACTTTAACGCTATAAGGTAACCCAATGCAACGACTCTCCCCTGCTCTACGCCAAGACAATGTTCCTGAAGATCTTATTTCACTGATAAAAACCATTTTAGCTGCAACCAAAGAAATTTCATTTCGTGTTAGCCAAGCTCATTTAGGCGGCTTAATGGGTTCAACATTAGATGAAAACATTCAAGGCGAAATACAGAAGAAATTAGACGTAGTTGCCAATGAATTATTTAAAGATATTGTACTTGAATCAGGTTTTGTTAAAGCAATATCATCAGAAGAAGAAGACACTTCTGTTGCAGGTAACCCTGTTGGTAAATATCTTGTTTCTTTTGATCCGCTAGACGGTAGTTCAAATATTGATATTAATTCACTAATTGGTACAATTTTTTCTATCCATAAAGCGCCTGAAGATATGGACCCAAGCAATCCTGATATGTTCAAGCAATCAGGCGACCATCAAGTTTGTGCTGGATATGTTTTATATGGTCCTGCCACTATGTTAGTAATGACAACGGGTAAAGGTACACATTTCTACGTGCTTGATAGAACCCATGGCGGATACCTTTTAGTTCACCGTAATGTACAAGTTCCTACAGATACTCAAGAGTTTGCTATCAATATGTCGAATCAACGATTTTGGCAAGAACCAATGAAAAACTACATTAAAGACTTAATTGACGGTGACACGGGGCCACGTGGTAAAAATTTCAACATGCGTTGGATTGCCGCTATGGTAGGTGATATTCACCGTGTATTATGTCGTGGAGGTTTATTCACTTACCCTACTGATAGTAAAAATCCAGAGCAACCAAATAAATTACGCTTAATGTATGAAGCTAACCCAATGTCGTTTTTAATTGAACAAGCGGGTGGATTAGCCATGACGAGTAAAGGCAGAATCATGGATATTGAACCTACCAGTATTCATCAGCGTGTTGAAGTTATTATGGGCTCTAAAAACGAAGTTGAAGCTTGCCTTACTTACTATAAGTAAACGTTTAAGCAGTTAGTAGAGTTACTGTTTATTTAGTGATATGAAATTTTATCCCCAAAAATACATATTGGGGATTTTAAATTTGCTTTACTTAGAAATAATGGCGAGCATCGCATCCGACCATTGAATAGATTCTTTATAAGTATCTAAGTAAGCTTCCTCATTCAACTTAATTGAATGAGAAGTGTTTTTAGCCTTCTCCCAATTCCCTTGCTCTAAGACCATAGAAAGTTCTAGATATTTCGCTAAATAATTATCTTTTTTCACAAGAGCTGTTTTAATATCTTCATGAATAGGCAAAATTTTCATTACATCACTAATACTTTGATTTAAGACCCCATCAATGTGAGATAACATTCCGGTTAAAAAAGCTTTTGGTGGGTTTTTTTTATCTTCTTGAATAGTAGATATTTTTTCACAAAATTTAGCTCTGATTAATGAAGACCTAAATATCTCTTCTGGTTTACCTTCGTTTAAATCAGCAAAAACCAATAATGCTATAAACTTTTTCAACTCAACATCACCAATATAGATTAATGCATGCTTTAAAGAGCTAATTTCTTTGCTTGGGCCATAACCCGGGCTATTAATAAAACGAAGTAATTTATATGTAAGCCCTAAATCTTTACTAAAAATATCACTAATCGCATCAAAATCAAATTCAGTGCTACAACTATGTTTCATTAAATCGATAAGGTGTTGTTTAGATGCTGTAATATTTACTTTCTTAAGCATTTCTGGTTTTGCAAAGAAGTAGCCTTGAAATAAAGTAAAACCTAACTCTTTTAATTGCTCAAACTCGATTAAAGTCTCTACTTTTTCAGCTAACCATTCAATTTTCATATCATGAAAACGAGGTAAAAAACGCTTAATATCCTCCATATTAACTTCAAAAACATCTACTTTAATGATATCAATAAAAGGTAAAAATACATCCCATTTAGTGTCAAAGTCATAGTCATCTAATGCAAGAGTATAACCTTTTGCCTTAAGTTTCTTACAAGCATTAATAAGTTCTTCACTTATAATCACACTTTCTAATATTTCAACGACTATATCCTTTTTATCTAAAAAAGTAGGGAAATGATGAACAAGTGCATTAGTATGAAAATTAATAAAAGCAGGTAAATTACCTGTAATTTCATTGATCCCTAATGTGAGTTGATTATCGACAATTATTTTTGATATAGCCTTATCTGCGTCTATATTAGGAAAAGAATTAGCCTCTCCATCACGAAATAACAACTCAAAAGCTACTGTTTCCTTTTTGAGATTCAGGATCGGTTGTCTAGCTATATATGAATCCAACTTACTTACCTTTGAATGCTTTAAATCAGTGTGTTAAATATAGAAGAGTTCTGTAATAAAGACAGGTTCATAACCTTATAATTTCAATAAGGTTAAAGATTATTTCTACTAAGCTAACGATACGATTTTTTTAATATAAATATCAAGTCGTTGAAGATTAAACTAAGAGAAGTCCACTTTATTCCTCTATTCAATTACTTAATTTTTTAGGTATATACTGTTTATGTTATTTAATCATCAATAGCCATTTTTATAGTGTTTACATAATAAAATAAACAATATAAAAAATGGATATCACCAATATTTTAAAATAATGAATATAATTCAACTAAAACATGCTTGATATAACGCTTTAAAACCGTACCCAGTAGCGAAAATATCGTCACTAAAATAGTTATTTGATATATTCGAATAATAATTAGTTTGTAGTAAACTATAGCGACTAATGGCGTTAAGCTCTATCCTACCTACATTTTTCTTGATAAAATATTGCCAATATTATTTTATCACCCGAGATTATTTCATGCCAAATTATGTTGTTGGTCACAAGATACCTGACTCAGACTCTATCTGCTCAGCCATCGCGTTATCGTATTTAAAAACGACTTTAGGAGAGGAAACTGTTCCTGCTCGTTTAGGTGAGCTTACTCCAGAAACCTTATTCATTTTAGATAAGTTCGGTTTTGAACAACCAGAGCTTAAAACTAGTTACGCCGGTGAAAACATATATATCGTTGATCACTCTGAGCGTACACAAGGGCCAGATGATGTAGATGACGCTACTATTTTGGGTATTATTGATCACCATAAATTAGGTGATCTTACTACTTCAACGCCGTTAGAAATATGGGTTCGTCCGGTAGGCTGTACCAACACTATTATCAAAATGATGTACGATTTTCACGATGTAGAAATTCCTAAAAACATTGCTGGTGCTATGATGTGTGCCATTTTAAGTGATACGGTTATTTTTAAATCTCCTACTTGTACTACCGCTGATATTAAATGTGTTGAAGCATTAGCAGAAATTGCTGGTATTGAAAATCCAACAGACTTAGGCATGGAAATGTTTAAAGTAAAATCTGCTGTTGAAGGTACTCCAGTAAGAGACCTAGTATTGCGTGACTTTAAAGACTTCAACATGAACGGAAACCTTGTTGGTATTGGTCAATTAGAAGTGATTGATTTAGCCATATTTGATGATATGAAAGCTGATCTAGAAGCAGATATAGCGAAACTTAAAACCGAAGGCAATCGTCATACTGTAATGCTTTTATTAACAGATATAATGAAAGAAGGCTCAGAGTTACTTGTTATTAGCGACAATGAAAATTTAGCCGAAGCTGCTTTTGGTAAAGCAACTACTGACGGAAAAGTATGGCTTGACGGCGTACTTAGCCGCAAGAAGCAAGTAGTACCACCTTTACAAGACGTTTTTGCTTAATCCACCTGAGCTCGGTTTAATTACTGATTTCAAAAATCACGTTATTTTAGTGACAAAAAAACCAGCAATTACTGGTTTTTTTATTTGTTTATAAAAGTATTCATATTGAAGATGAGATCTTTAGTAGTGAGTCGAAAGCACGGAGTTAACGCTAGTCATTACTCCGTACATCCTGTACTTCGCCTTAAGGCCATCCTTCGGATATTCGAATTATTTCCAAAAGAATTTATAAGTACTTTCAACAAAACTAATAAAGGGTTTCAGCAAAAATATTAGACTCTTTCGAACACGGTCGCTATCCCTTGCCCTAACCCTATACACATAGTGGCTAAACCAAGACTCACATCTTCACCTTCCATTAAGTTAATCAGTGTGCCCGAGATACGAGAGCCAGAACAACCTAATGGATGACCTAGTGCGATTGCACCACCATTCAAATTAATTTTATCCATTTTATCTTCTACTTTTAACGCTCTTACACAAGAAAGTGCCTGAGCAGCAAAAGCTTCATTGAATTCAAATAACTCAATATCTTCAATAGATAAACCAGCACGTTTTAATGCTTTTTTCGTCGCTGGTACAGGACCAAAGCCCATGGTTGACGGATCGCAACCAGCAACAGCCATACCACGAATTTTCGCACGAGGTGTTAAACCTAATGCTTTCGCTTTAGCTGCAGACATAACCAACATTGCTGAAGCACCATCTGAAAGCGCAGAAGATGTACCTGCCGTTACTGTACCATTAGCAGGATCAAACACTGGACGTAAAGCAGATAAGCTTTCAGCGGTAGTTTCAGGACGAATTACTTCATCATGCTCAACTAATGTCAAGGCGCCTGAAGCGTCATGACCTTGCGTTGCAACAATTTCATTATCCCAACGACCAGCCAATTGTGCTTCATAAGCTTTTTGGTGCGAGCGAGCTCCAAATGCATCTTGCATTTCACGAGTTATACCGTGTTGCTTACCAAGAAGCTCAGCAGTTAACCCCATGTTGCCAGAAGCTAAGGCGATATGCTTATTCAATGCAGGATCAAAATCAACATCGTACATCATAGGTACATGACCCATATGTTCAACACCACCAATTAAGAATACATCACCTTGACCACACATAATGCTGGTACTTGCTTGATGCAGTGCTTCCATAGAAGAACCACATAAGCGATTAACAGTAACACCACCAATAGATTTAGGTAAGCCTGCCAGTAATGATGCATTACGTGCAATATTAAAACCTTGCTCTTTAGTTTGCTTCACACAGCCCCAAATAACATCTTCGATATCTTCAGGATTTAACGCTGGATTACGTTTTAAAATTTCTTTCATTAAATGTGCTGATAATGCTTCAGCACGTACATTACGAAAAACACCGGCTTTAGAGCGCCCCATTGGAGTTCGTATGCAGTCTACAATTACAACTTCGTTCATTTTATTCTCCTTGGGTTAAGCGTTAGTTTTAACGTCTGTAGTGAAATAAGATTTACCCGATTTAGCCATACTACGTAGGCCATCAGTAACATGATATATTTCACCTAAATGCGCATATTTATCAGCCATAGCGATAAAGTTATTTAAACCTAATGTCTCTAAATAACGAATTGCACCACCTCTAAATGGTGGGAACCCTACACCATAAATTAAGCCCATATCAGCTTCAGCTGCTGTATCAACAACACCTTCTTCTAAACAACGAACAACCTCATTGACCATTGGAATCATCATGCGAGCAATAATTTCTTCACTAGTGAAGTCTTTTTTATCAGCACAATGTTGGCCCAATAATTCGTAAGCAACAGGGGCAGCTACTTTCATTGGACGACCACGTTTGTCTTTCATATGATCATAAAAGCCTGCACCATTTTTTTGACCTAAACGATCATTAGCATATAAAGTGCTTACAGGATCATTATCTATTTTAGTCATGCGAGTAGGAAAACCAGATGACATAACACCAGTACAGTGATCTGCTGTATCAATACCAACAACATCAAGTAGATATGCTGGACCCATAGGCCAACCAAATTGCTTTTCCATCACTTTATCAATCGCGGTAAAGTCTGCACCTTCAAGTACTAATTGACTAAAACCAGCAAAGTAAGGGAATAAAACACGGTTTACATAAAAACCAGGGCAGTCATTAACAACAATTGGTGATTTACCCATTTTAGCAGCATAAGCAACAACAGCAGCAACCGTTTCATCAGAAGTATCTTTACCGCGAATAACTTCTACTAATGGCATTTTGTTTACTGGGTTAAAAAAGTGCATACCACAAAAGTTTGCAGGACGTTTTATACTTTGTGCTAACAAATCAATTGAAATAGTAGACGTATTAGACGTAAGAATAGCGTCTTCACTGATTACCGATTCAACTTCGGCTAAAACCATCCCTTTAACTTTAGGGTTTTCAACAACCGCTTCGACAACAATATCAACATCTTTTACGCTGTCATAACTAAGAGAAGGTGTAATGTTATTAAGTACACCTGCCATTTTTTTAGCATCCATACGTCCGCGTTCAACTTGTTTAGTTAAAATGGCTGTCGCCGTTTTTAAACCTAGGTCTAGCGCTTGATCATTAATATCTTTCATAATGATTGGCGTGCCTTTATAAGCAGATTGGTAAGCGATACCACCACCCATGATACCAGCACCTAATACAGCAGCTTTGTTCACAGACTTGGTCGCCAACTTACTTGCTTTTTTGGCTTTACCTTTAATAACTTGGTCTGCCATAAACAAACCAATTTGCGCAGTTGCTTCGTCAGTTTTTGCTAATTTAGCAAAACCGGCATTTTCTACAGCCATAGCGCCAGCACGATCTAAACCTGCGGCCGCAATTAATGTATTAATCATCACCATTGGTGCAGGATAATGCTTGCCTGCTTTTGCTGCAATCATGCCTTTACACGTTGTCGAAGACATGATCATTTCTGTTTGAGATAACGTTAATGGCTCTAATTTAGCCTGACGTTTTACACGCCAATCTAATTTCCCATCAATAGCAAGTTTAAGCATACTAATTGCTGCTGAACGTAAAGTTTCTGGTTTAACAACCGCATCAACAAGGCCTTGTGCAAGTGCCGCTGACGCTTTAAATGCTTTACCTGTTGACATCCACGTAGCTGCATTATCAAAACCAATGATACGAGGTAATCTAACGGTACCACCAAAACCAGGCATTAAGCCTAACTTCACTTCAGGTAGTCCTATACTAGTATTAGTATCAGCAACACGATAATCACATACTAAGGTCATTTCACAACCGCCACCTAAAGCAATACCATTAATGGCCGCGATAGTCGGTAATTGAATATCTTCGAATGAATCGAAAACATCAGAAGCACTTTTAGCCCAAGAAACTAATTGCTCTTCTGGTTGATTAAATGAACTTAAAAATTCAGTGATGTCAGCACCTACAATAAATGTTGATTTTCCAGACGTAACCATCACGCCTTTTGCATCACCACAATTATTAATTGCCGCCACAACAGCCCTGTATTCTTCAAAGGTTGCTTGATCAAATTTATTTACTGATCCCTGAGCATCGAATTTAAGTTCTACAATGCCGTCTTCTAGTAACTGGGCTGAAAGGCTCTTGCCTTGATATATCATGCTTTGTCTCCTTCACCTAAAAGTGGTGTTGATGTATTGATGATTATTGATATTTCTCTATATTTTTAGTCGATGTTTATCTACTAAAAGGTATAGAGAACTAATAATAGCTGACTGAGTGTGCCTTGAAATATAATGAATAGCAAATTTATTTAAACGTTTGTTTTAATCGTTTGTATTAATTTTATTTCAATCACACTAACTTACTGTTCTTTATGAAAACATAAAGATTTAAATGTCGAATACATAATTTTTTATCACTATCAATTGGCGTAAAGTATAGCTAATATTTTTAATATCACACTTTGAAATGTACTTATGATACGTTTTTTTAAAACGCTTTAATCAGCCTGAGCACTTATTATTATGAGACCCTGAGCCAATCATTAACTCTACAATGGATTGATAAAGATAAAACAGCTCACTTTCTCGGTAAAATGCTGTCTGTAAAAGCAATGGCTTCGCTGCTCGCTTTTTCGAGTATTTGGCTTTTAATGGAGATTTTAAGTTGGTCTTATCATCTAACTTATACTTTATTTGGGGGTATAGGTTTGTTATTCACCCTTATATTAGCCTTGTCTTTTTGGCACTTTAAAGAAAAAACAGAACAAACAAAAAAATTGTTATCAGGAAACGTTATTGGTTATTTTATGCCCTCACTTTTTTTAGTGGCGCTAGGAGACAAATTTTCGTTGTTTTTGCCGGTTTTTTAATGGTAGAAAAATTTCACTATAGCGTTGCAGATATCAGCGCTTTATTTTTGATTAATTATATTTTTAACTGGTTGTTTGCTGCAAAAATAGGGAAGTTAATTGGAATAATTGGCGAACGTTCAGTATTAAGGTTTGAATATATAGGTTTAGTTATTGTATTTATTTGCTACGGCTTAGTCGAAAACGCCAATCTTGCTGCAGCATTGTATGTAATCGATCATTTATTTTTTGCACTCGCCATTGCAATTAAAACTTATTTCCAAAAAATTGCGCAACCCGAAGATATTGCGGCAACCGCAGGTGTAAGCTTCTCTATAAACCATATTGCAGCTGTGGTAATTCCTGCACTGTTAGGAATATTATGGATTGTACAACCTACTTGGGTATTCTATATAGGGGCTGGATTTGCACTATGCTCTTTATGCTTTGCCATGCTAATTCCTGACGAACCAGCACAAGGGAATGAAATACGCATAGCGAGTAACGCTTAGGTAAAATAATGACAACAATGAAGAGTCTTGAATTATTAGGCAAAGTTAATAGTCACATTATTCGTAGCTATTAACTTTGCGTTTTAATTGATATTTAAACTGCTTTTTAACCTAACAGTAATATCAGTTTAATGGTTAAGTATGGCTTTTAAGAAATGTTAAGAACTCATCAGAAGGCATCGGCTTGGCATAATAGAAACCTTGTACTTCATCACAACCTAACTCAATTAATCTCTCTTGCTGTTCAATTTCTTCAATACCTTCAGCAATAACCTTTAAGTTCATTTTTTTACCTAAATCAATAATTGTTTCAGCAATCACTGATTGATCTTCTTGTGCAATATCGCGAATAAAAGCCCTATCCACTTTAAGGCGATCTAAAGGAAGCTTTTGTAAATAACTCATCGATGAAAAGCCAGTACCAAAATCATCAAGTGCAATACTAATGCCTTGCCTTTTTAACTTAACTAACGCATCAATGACTACTTCAGGGTCATCCATTAAAATATTTTCAGTAATTTCTAATTCTAATTTACAAGGTAATATTTGATGTTTTTGCGTTGCATTCAATACCACATCAACAAAATTACAACACCTAAATTGAGGTATTGAGACATTCACAGAGATAGTAATATTATCGAATTTCTTTTCTTCTAATAGTTTAATTTGCGAACAAGCTTGATTAATTACCCATTCCCCTATTTCAACAATTAGACCAGAATATTCAGCTAATGGAATAAAGACCGCAGGAGAAATAAAGTTACCATCAATTGTTCGCCAACGAAGTAAGGCTTCAGCGCCAATCACTTTGCCTGAACTTAATGACAGCTGAGGTTGATACCATAACTCAAGGCGTCCCTCTGAAAAATCATTGCGTAGTTGCCTAATCATATTCAAACGCCATTGCGTTTCGTCTTCTAACTCAGGATTATAATAAGCAAAATGTGTTTCACGTTTTTTCTTAGCGAGGTTTAAAGCAATATTAATTTGATTAAGTACTTTTACACCGCTGCTACTCGCGTGTTCTTTCGTACAAAAACCAAAACAGGCATTTATCGGCAGTTTTTGTTCACCTGCAGTGAATGGGTGTTCAAATAACGCCAATAAAGCATCAGGTGTTACAATTTCTTGAGAGCCAATAATACCAAATACATCAGCGCCAACACGCGCAATTTCACAGCTACTACATATGCTTTGTAGTCGTTGAGAAACAGCAGATAATAATTGATTACCTATTTCCTGACCCAAAGCATCGTTAACATCGCTAAAATGATTCAAATCAATAAGTGCTGCCACATAATTATTAGGTGCATTCTCACTAAAGGTTTCAAGCATACGTACAAATTCTAATCTATTAGGTAAATTAGTTAACCAATCTTTATACGCTGCATTTTTAAGCTTTTGAAATAAGTGTACATTTTCATAACCGATTGAAACACCAGTTACGAATACTTCTAATAATTGTTTTTGAATATCCCGAAGAGGTTCAGTTAGGGTTAAATAAACAACGGCGCGACATCCACCTCTTGCGATATACAAGCATAGGCCATCATTAAAATATTGATGCTCTTTTTGTGTAAAACACGTTTGCATGTATTGATTAATTTGTACATTTTCTAAAGTTGCTAATTTTTGATTAGGTAGAGATAACGAAAAACCCTGCTGCGCAATAATATAAAGGCTCAAATCATCGGTATTGTCTATAATACCTTGCCCTCTAGCACAAAATAAACCTTGAACATCTTGATTTATCAGCTGGGTTAATTGGCTTAAAGTACCTTGGGTATATTCGGCTATAGAGTGTAATTCAAGAAGGCCAGAAGAGCCTGAAACTATTTTTTCTAAACCTTGACGGCTTTCTGTGACCGCTGCAATTTGTTGGTAAGAGCGGATTGCGGCATAAACGGTAGTAACGAGTTTTCGTCGTGTTAGCTCTGTTTTCGTTTTATAATCATTTATATCGTATTCTTTAATAACACTTTCTTCAGGTGCATAACCTGGTTGCCCTGTTCTTAAGACAATACGTATATCTTGACGATTTAATTCTTCACGAATATATTTTACAACCGTTAAACCGGCATTATCCGTTTCCATTACAACATCAAGTAATACTAGAACTATATCTGGGTTGCTTTTGATTACCTGACAAGCATCTTTACCAGAATAGGCATGAAAATATTCTAAACGTCGACCCAGTACTATTAAGTCTGATAAGGCTAATTGGGTAACTGAATGAATCTCAGGATCATCATCAACAATCAGAACCTGCCAGACTCCATCACCAGTGCCTTCTAAAACCTCTTCTTCATCACTATCATCGATAAATAGAAAGTCGTCTTGTGAATTTTCAGATGCGTGCATATCGTCCTTAAGCAATTAGCTTGTTGCTAATTAAATTTGAATTTCTATCAATTATTTATCATTGTTCTTTCGTATTCTATAACTATAACTGAACTATACCTTATTGCTACTTTTTTGAAGCATTCTTTTATTTTTTCATTTGAATAACTTCAATTTAGCTAAATATACATTTCTATAGCTACTATTTTTAATAGTATTCTCATTAAATAAATCATTAACAGACTACCTATTGATAGGTAAATTCATTTAAATAAGTAATCAATCTTATTGGAGAATATAAAATTATTATTTATATTTCAAATAGTTAATAAATATTAACCTAGTATTAAGTTATATAATAAAAGTCATTTTGACAAATTTCAATAAACCAATACAATTAAATTATATTTGTACCACTATATGCTTGGTAGTATATTATTTTATATCAATAAATAGCGATAAAGCCTATCACTATATTGATATTGCTCAGATATTTTTAGTATGGAGTACTAACTTGAACCCAGATAAATCAGCTGTCGTTGTTATTGATCAGGATGAAGATAATCAATGCAATCTTCCAGTGGAAGGAGCTTCCATTGACAATAATGTTGAGACGCCAACACACAAGCAATTTTTCAAAATAACTCAGCTATTTGGTGTAGAAGCCCCTCTATTACCTCCTGAAAAACAAATGCCACTTCAAGATCGTAGTACTAAACGTGAAAGGTTAGCAAGTCTGCGAAAACAAGAAAACATTGAAGAAATCATGGTGAAAACATTTGCATTTTGTGCAAGTAAACCACTAGATAAAAGACCCGATTTAGATTGGTTTAATCGTTATATTAGCTTAGCTGAAAATGTGAGTAACCCCACAATGCAAGATTTATGGGCCAAGATACTTGCCGGAGAATTAGCGCGTCCGGGTTTATATTCACTTAAAGCATTAAAAGTTTTTCGGGATATGAGTATTGTCGATGCTAAGTTATTGGCGAAAGCCTGCTCTTTAGCGGTAAAAGATAACAGTAAAAAAAATATTCGTATCATCTCGGGGTCATACCAACAACCAGGACTATTAAACTTTTTTAATCAAGAGAGGCAGCAGTACATAAATTTAAGCCATTTTGGTTTAAATTATGCTGATATATTATCTTTAGCAGATAACAAATTGATTTTTCAACAAGAAAGTGAATCAAGTATGATGAGAAGTGGAGAGGTATTTAGTTTTTACTATAATGGTGCACCATTAAAACTAACGAGCAAGAAAAATAATATTGCCTTGCAGTTTTATAAATTTACATCTATTGGTGCCGAGCTAGCAAACTTAATTATAGATAAACCAAACAAAGAGTTTTTTTCTTTCTTAAAAGAACAACTAACTCACCACTTTGACGTAGTGAGTAGCTAGTATAGTTGGCCTTGCTTAAATCCCATCGCCATCAGTATGCAAACCACATTCACGTTGTCCACCACCAAAGCGTGTTTCTTCTTCAGTCATGCCTAACGTTAATGGTCTTGTACTGTGTACATCGCCTACTGATACATAACCCTCATCCCAAAGTGGGTGATATGGCAAGTTATGTTTAGTTAGGTATTGGTGAACGTCTTTGTTGCTCCAATCAATAATTGGGTGCACTTTATAACGTCCACGTAATGTACCAACAACACCTAGGCCTTGACGATGCTCTGATTGCTGACGTCGAACACCTGAGAACCACGTTTGTGCATTAAGATCAGTTAAACCACGCTCTAATGGCTCAACTTTATTACGACGATTGTAAGCTTTCAACGCTTCATCTGTTGATGCCCATTCTTCGCCATATTTAGCCATTTGCCAAGCTGCACTTTCTTTTGCTTGATATACTTTCAAGTTCAAGTTTAAGCGATCTGTTAATTGTTCAATAAATTGATACGTTTCTGGAAACAAATGCCCAGTATCAGTTATTAACACAGGTATATTACTATCCACTTGCGTTAATAAGTGCAACATAACTGCCGATTGAATACCAAAACTTGATGATAAAACAAATGCACCCGGCAAGTTTTGCATTGCCCATTCAGCACGTTGTTGTGCTGTTTGCTTTTCAAGTGCAAGGTTCCACTGAGCGAGTTCCGGATCAGGAAACACAAGTTCAGCGGCGGTTGCTGCTTTAAGCATGATGAAAATCTCTAAAACTAACGATTACTTGCTCAACAATTCCAGCACGAATAACAAAGTCACCAAAAGCTTCACCATCGTTACGCTCTGTAGCCCAACGAGCACTTAGTTCATCAATTTCACTTAATACACCCGCTTCATCAACATTTTCTTTATAAAGCTTAGGTACTCGAGAACCCGCTAAATCACTACCTAAATACATATTGTATTTACCTGGACCTTTACCAACAAGGCCTATTTCAGCAAGCATCGCTCGTCCGCAACCATTTGGACACCCAGTGACACGTAGGATAATACTGTCATCTTTCAACCCATTTTTAGTTAGAATTTTTTCTACATCATCAACTAAACCAGGTAAATAACGCTCAGCTTCAGCCATCGCTAATGGACAAGTTGGAAATGCAACACATGCCATAGAGCTTTTACGTTGGTTAGAAACACCATCATTAATTAAGCCATGATCACGTGCCAACTGTTCAATGATTGCTTTATCTGCAGCATCTACGCCTGCGATAATCAAATTTTGGTTTGCAGTTAAACGGAAATCACCTTTGTGTATCTTTGCAATTTCACGCATGCCCGTTTTTAATGCTTTACCATCAACACCTTCAAAATCAAGGATACGGCCATTCTCAATGAATAAAGTTAAATGATGCTTACCATCAATACCTTCAACCCAGCCAAAACTATCGCCACGGTGAGTAAATTCATATGAACGTGAATCTGAAAATTTAATACCCGCTCTACGCTCTACTTCCGCTTTGAATGTATCAACACCAACACGATCTAACGTGTATTTAGTTTTAGCATTTTTACGGTTAACACGGTTACCCCAGTCACGCTGAGTAGTAACAACAGCTGCAGCAATAGCTAAAGTGTGCTCTTTTGGAATAAAACCAAAATCATCAGCACAACGTGGATAAGTAGCATTATCGCCATGTGTCATGGCTAAACCACCACCAACAAGTACGTTAAAGCCAATAAGTTCACCATTTTCACTAATAGCAACAAAATTCAAATCATTAGCATGAACGTCTATATCGTTATTTGGAGGAATAACAACCGTCGTTTTAAATTTACGTGGTAAGTAATTACTACCTAAAATAGGCTCTATTTCTTGCTCTTCAGTAGTTTCAACACGCTCTTCATCTAACCAAATCTCAGCATAAGCACGAGTTTTGGGTAATAAATGTTCACTGATCTTAGTTGCCCATTCATAAGCTTCTTGATGTAATGAAGACTCAACTGGATTAGACGTACAAAGTACATTACGGTTAACATCACCAGCGGTTGCAATTGAATCTAAACCAACGCTATTTAATGTTTGATGCATTAACTTAATATTTGGCTTTAATACACCATGAAATTGAAAAGTTTGACGTGTAGTTAAACGAATACTGCCGTAAGAAGTGTAATCATCAGCAAATTTATCAATCGCTAACCATTGGTCAGTATTAATAATACCACCAGGTAAACGTGCACGAAGCATTACGTTATGTAATGGTTCTAGCTTTTGCTTTTGACGTTCAGCACGAATATCACGATCATCTTGTTGGTACATACCGTGAGTACGTATCAACTGGAAGTTATCGCTAGTAAAGCCACCAGTAATTCTATCTTGTAGATCTTCTACAATTGTACCTCGAAGGTAGTCGCTTTCCGCTTTTAAACGTTCGTTATCAGCCTGCTTACCTTCAACAATTAATACAGGGTTTTCAACTTTTGTGAAATCGTTGCTCATTAGTAAACATCCTTCTGGTAACGCTTGTTAGATCTAAGTGATTTTAAATAATCTTCGGCTTGTTCTGTACTTAATTTGCCATGCTCTGCAATAATCTCTATCAAGATTTGATGAACATCTTTCGCCATACGGTTAGCATCGCCACAAATATATAAATGTGCACCACGCTCTAACCAAGCAAAAACATCGCTAGCTTGTTCTTTTAATCTGTCTTGTACGTAGATTTTTTCTGCTTGGTCACGAGAAAAAGCAACATCCATACGTGTAAGTAGGCCAGATTTTAAATAGTTCTGCCATTCAACTTGATATAAGAAGTCTTGAGTGAACGTTTGATCACCAAAGAACATCCAGTTATCACCCGTAGCTTCACGTGCTTCACGCTCTTGCATGAAAGCTCTAAATGGTGCAACCCCCGTACCTGGACCAATCATAATAACTGGCGTGTCGTCTGACTGAGGTAAACGGAAGTTGTCGTTATGTTCAACAAAAACACGTACTTTTTGGCCTTCGTCTAAACGGTTTGCTAAGAAACCTGAAGCACCACCAGTACGGCTTTCGCCATTAGCGTCAAAATTAACTAAACCAACAGTTAAATGAACTTCTTCTTCAACTTCAGCTTGTGCTGATGCAATAGAATATAAACGCGGTGTAATTTTACGTAATGCATCAACAAACGTTTGTGCATCAACATCAGCCTTAGCAATTTTCACTACATCAATAATTTGATGCTCGCCTGCAAATTCACGCGCTGAGTTTTTATCACTCGCAACCTCAGTTAACTTAGCGTCTTTAGACTGTAGAGCCCAAAACTCAATAAACGAAGGCGCTGTTTGTGTAATTTCTAATTGACTGATTAAGGCATTCTTTAAGGTAAACTCTTGTACTTCACCTGAAACTTTTAGTGACACTTTCTCATCGCCTGAGAAACTAAGTTCACTTAATAAGTTGTCAACAAGTACTTCATCATTTTCAAACCAAACACCTAATGCATCACCTACTTGGTAAGTTAAACCAGATTCACCTAAGTCAATTTCAATGTGACGAACATCTTTAGCAGAATCTCGACCCGTGATTTTTTGACTTAATGAAAACTCTGCCGCTAATGGGTTTTGTTTAGAATATTGACTCGCTGCACCCGCGGTTGGCAAACCATCAACTCCACCGACACTTGCCGCAGTAGTTGTAGCTGTTTGAGTAAGTTCGTCTTTTAACGATTCAACAATGCTTGAAGTCCAAGCTTCACAATCGCTGTCGTAATCAACATCACAATCTACACGAGGAGCAACTTGCTTAGCACCTAACGCTTGTAAGCGTTCGTCAAAATCTTTACCTGTTTGACAGAAAAATTCATAACTGCTGTCACCTAACGCTAATACGCTATAGTGTAAGTTAGGTAACTTAGGCGCTTTTTTACCCAATAAGAATTCATGAAACTCAATAGCGTCATCAGGTGCTTCACCTTCACCATTAGTACTCGCAACGATTAATAGGTGTGTTTCATTTTTTAATGATGACTTAGCTTTATAATCAGCAGTATTTTTTAATACCACAGAGATACCAGCAGCTTTAGCGCTAGCAGCAAGTTTACTTGCCACGCCTTTAGCATTGCCTGTTTGTGAAGCATATAAAATAGTTAAGGTTTTCGCGGCAACAGCAGCTAACGCCGCTACAGGTGAAATTTGTGCATTCGCACCTTGCTCACTTTTTGCAGCTAAATAACCACTTGCCCAAGCAAGTTGTAATGACGAATAACCAGACGTAGCTTGTTGTAGTAAAACAAGTTGATTAGCATCAAGTGAACTTGATACTGTATTTGAATTTTGCTGCTCTTGTGGCATAAGAATATTCACCCATAACAATATATAGGTAAATGATAGACAAAAATAAATAAAACTAAAAGGAATAGATAGACGTTTATTATTCCAAAAAGGAATATAGGAGAAACAAAAAGAAAATAGAGCCTGATGTTAACTCAGGCTCTGAATCATTAAGTGTCTTTATTTATTACTAAAAGTGGATTATCGCGCCGGCAAATACACCATCAAAAGTTAAATTAGAATATAAGTCGTCTATATCGTTTAGCTCTAATTTCACGCTTCGGTAACCTAAAGTTACATCGAAATCTATCGCAAGATTATCAAGTACTGAATAACTAACCCCTACTTGGTAGTCATGTACGCTATTACTGTCATATGAAACAAAGTTACCTTCAGCAAATACATTGAAGCCAGTGAAAGGCAAACCAATAATCGTCTTAACGTAGAATAAAGGTAAAATACCAGACACTGAAAGTTCACTGTTTGTTGGCGTAGTAACGCCATTGGCAGTAACATCACCAACAATATTAATCTGACTATCTAAATCGCGAACAGTAAGACCAAAATCAAAGGTTAACAGGTCATTATCAAAGACTTCATAGTAAAAAGTATAATCAATATAGCTAGTATCAAACGTAGTTGCTAAATTTGTATTAACATCATAAACAACACTTTCAAATTCAAAGCTGCCATTAAAGTTTGCATCACCTAATGTATCAAGGGTGGTTGATACCAATTTAATATTAGGAATTAAAGGAATTGGGTGTTCAAGCGCAACAAAATAACTTCCTTGATTTTGATCTTTAAGCTGAACAGTTGCCTGGTCTGTACTTCCCTCACCAAATGAACCTTCAGCTTGGCTTACCCATACTTGTCCACCAATATAAAGCCCTAATAATGTATCCGCTTTTACACTAGTAGCACAAAGCATTGTCGCCAAACAGGTTGCTATGGTTGCTTTTCTCATTCTCATTACCCTTTTCTTAGTAGTTCATTTAAATCAATTAATGCTGCATTGGCACGCGAAATATAATTAGCCATAACTAAAGAGTGATTAGCAAGTACACCAAAGCCATCACCATTTAAAACCATCGGACTCCAAAGAGTTTGCTGGCTAGCCTCTAATTCACGAATAATTTGTTGCAGACTAATCGTTGCATTTTTATTTTTCAAAACACTTTCAAAGTCAATTTCTATCGCTTTTAAAAAGTGAAGTAATGCCCAAGCAGCACCACGTGACTCATAAAAAACGTCATCGAGCTTCCACCAACTTGTTCTTACTTGTGAGTGGTTACTTTCATAGCTAGATTGTCTTGCTTCATTATCTCCGGCTAGGTCGGTATTTATTTTTTCTTTACCAACACTTGCACTTAATCTTTGGGAGTAGCTGCCTAATCGTTTTTGTACTTCATCTAAGTACGACGTTAAATTATCAGCACGCGCATAAAATTGGGCATGATCGTCTTTATTTTTACTCAAACCAACTAACGCATTTCTATATAGGTTTAAGCTTTCAATTGCTTTTCTATATTCGGATTCTGCACTTGGCATTGCCCAGCTTTTATTATCAATATTAAACTGAGGTTGCGCTTTTTGAATATGGATATTTTCTAAAGATTGTGATTGCGAACGACTAAAATCTTTACGTAACACCAACGCCATATCGCGCACCATTTCTAGCACACCAAATTCCCATGCAGGCATATTATCTAAAAATACACCTGGTGGTAATGCATCGTTAGAGATGTAACCGCCAGGCTTATCTAAAATACTTGTCGCCACCTTAATTAACGTAGTGGTAGTTGTATAACCAACAACAGGTACTACATTATCTGAAGTTGCCGCTATTGTTACTTCTTCTCGAACATCAAAAGAATCAACACTGAAACTCCAATAAACACCAATAATGTAAAAAAGTAAGAAAATACCCGCGGTTATATAACCAACGTTTTTAGCTGAAAAATTTGTTTTCATTTTTTACTCCTAATGGTGATGCTTATGCATTCTTGACATTGTTTTTTGTGCTGACTTTTCTTGAGCAGGACTATAAACAGGGATTTCCATAGTTACAGTTACATTATTAGAAAAATGTAATGTTAACTCAACCTGTTCCTTCGAATTTAACGGTATTTCGACATCAAAGATCATTAAATGTAAACCTGAAGGCTGTAACTTAACGCGCCCTTGTGCTTCAATTTCAATTGAATCAAGTTTACGCATGCGCATCATACCGTCAGCCATAATATGTTGATGTATTTCAATACGAGGAGAAATATCACTAGTAACACTTAATAGACTAATAGTGTTATCGCTCTGGTTTTCAATTTCCATATAAGATGATGATATTGAAGTACCAGGGATTGTTGCACGTATATACGCCTGTTCAACCACAGGTGTTAAACTTTTATCTTCTGGTATTTTATCTTCTGGTATAAGGTTTGCCGTACTAAAAAAGCTCATCAAACCACAAACTAGTAGTACACAACATAAATAAATATTTTTCATTTGATGCTATACATCCTTTTTGATAACCCTTAAGGTTTAACTTTATCACTCTTAGCAAAGTAACAAAATGACTGACTTCATTATAACCAAAGAAAACAATGGTGTATTTATTATTATTTTAAATCGTTTTGAGAAAAAAAACGCACTAAATAACCTGAGATCTGGATAAGGTGCGGCATTTTAAGCACTCATAATGGACTGTTCCCTATCCGATAACTTAATACACGGCTTTTGTCTTTTTAAACAATAAGCAACTATTCCTGAAATTACATTAAGCATAAAACCTGTTTCACTACGATGGCGGCTGTGCTCTATTTGAGATATGTTTTTAAGTTGATCATTCACTGTCTCTATTATGTATCTCTTTGATAGCATTGCCCGATCAAAGGCTGATATTACTTTAGCTTTCATATTTTTTCGCACGGTCGTCACTAAGTCAATATCTGATTCCTTTAATGTCTGGCTCAAGTTTTTTCCAATGTATCCCTTATCTGCATATAGCTTACCAGTAAGATTTTTACATAAGTCAGGTATTGGAGTTCGGTCATTTGTATTGCCCGGCGTAATATTCAAAGCAAGGATTTCACCTTTATGATTAATCAATAGATGAAGCTTAAAGCCGAAAAACCAGCCCATTGTTCCTTTTCCTCGCTTAGCCGTATCTGCAAATACACGGTTACGTGGAATACGGATATTGTGACATACCTTTAGGCTTGTAGAATCTACAAATGCAATTCCTGTTGGCTCACCTTTCACCGTTTGAAAGTAAGCACACATTGGTACAATAAGATCTGACATTGTATTGATGAAACGAGTGTAGCTGAGCAGCTCTGGGAAATCATCAGTCCAGTATCGTTGGACTAAACCAATATAGAAGTTTTTGAAATCTCTATGATTTGACTGATGAAATGCAATCATAATGCTCATTCGCTCGCTGGTAGACATTTTCGAACTACGTCTACGCTTGCGAGTACCGTCTGATAGCAATTGTGCTTCCCATTTAGGTGAAAATTGATGACAAAAATCATCGACATCACAAAATATTTCCACTAAATTATCCATCTGCCCACCTTATTTGCTTTCAAATCGTTTCTTGGTCGAAAGATCTGATCGCTAGGTGGGTATTTAGTTCAATTTTTTATCTTCTTATCCAGAATTGAGGTTAAATAAGCTAATGTACCAAGAACTTTGCCAACACTTTGACTATGCTAAAAATAATAAGGCAATTAACTGCATTTTAATACGCGGTAATGAAAAATGCTTTTGTGCAGGTAATGATCTACAAGACTTTATTGAAAGCGCGCAAGGTGATTCACTTGTTGCCCTCGATTTTGTCAAAATACTCAGTGAATTTAATAAACCTATTATTGCCGCAGTAGCGGGTGATGCAGTGGGTATTGGAACAACATTACTACTACATTGCGACATGGTTATTGCAGCTAACAACGCTAAATTCAAACTCCCTTTTACGCAATTAGGTTTATGCCCAGAAGCTGGTTCTAGCTTCTTATTAACACGATTAATTGGTCAAAACCGTGCCTTTGAATTAATGGTACTTGGTAACACTTTTTCAGCTGAGCAAGCGTTAGAGTATGGTATAGCTAATCAAGTTTGTTCACCTGATGAGCTATTATCAATTAGTGAAGGAATTGCGAATACTATCGCAAACCTGCCAAGCGATGCAGTAATGACAAGTAGAAAGCTTATTCGCCAGGCGAGTCAATCACAGTTATCACAAGTCATAGTAAATGAAGGTCATGAATTCTCGCGCTTGGTTAACACACCTGAATGCAAAGCTATTTTAGGAAAGTTTTTTAACTAACATTGGCTAGTTTTTTAACGGCTTTCTTAATTTTTTTTGCTAAAGACTTTACTTGATCTTCTAGCTCTTCATCATCTTGATATTCCACCATGGCTATAACATCTTTAGCTTTGCCTGGTTGGTTATCATCAAAATAAAGTTGAGCTAAACGATACCGTCCCCATTGCTGATATTGATCAGTTTTCAATGAAAACAACTGCTCTAACGCTATTATACCCGCTTGAATTTCTTCACCTGAATTAACCGCGACCTTACCTAGCTGATATAGTACATGTTGCTTTTCTTGTGCTGATTCAGCATATTCTAATGCTTTATTCAGTGCTAAACGTGCCTCTTTCCACAGCGTACTATTTTCTTTAGCTTGCCCGCTATAAACGCTGCCTAACGTAAAGTAAATTTCAACACTATTAGGGGTAATAGCTAAACCATCGGCAATAGCTTTTTCAGCTAAATCATTTTTGTCTTGTTGCCAATAAACTTTCGCTAAATTTGCATAGCCCTTCTCAGAATCAAGCGTTACCAATGTTTTCGCATAGGCTAAGCCTTTTTCGATATCACCACCGGCAATGCTTGGTGCTCCTAAATGAAAACTAATAAGACCTTCTAGTGTTTCAATATGGTTAGGGTTCAATGTTAAAGCATGCTCCCATGACTCTAATGCTTCACTTGCATAACCCAATTTAGAAAAAATACTGACTTTTTGCGCCATCACAATCGCGCTACGACCAAAATAATAATAAACCTCAGCGTTATCTTTATTGTTTTCACTTAACGCTTCTAACAATTCATAAGAATCTTCTGTGTTGTCTTCTCGAAAGAGTATTCGGCTTTGTAAAATTTTGCCTGACAATGTATTTTTTTGTACTTCAGTTAAATTAGAAAAGCGCTCTTGTGCTACGACAATGTTTCCTTCATCAAGTGCTTCTATCACACCTTGTTCACTATTATCACTCGCAAATAACGAAAAATTAACACCTGAAACTAAGGTGGCGAATACTAAGCCCTTTAAAATAGACAAACTTTTATTCCGTTGTGGCATGATTATTCCTTGTATTAATATGCTTTATAAATTTTATTATCGAGCCTTAGTATATTGTTTTTCTGAATGATTTCTAGTCATTAACCATATAATTGCAGCAATAAGTAAAACAGGCCAAAAAACACCTACTGCGACCATAATTAGCGAACCAACAATTAAAAAACCAACAAAAATCAATGAACCAAAAACACTTAAAACTATTGCCAGCGCAATTAGTACTAAAATAACTGTAGCCACAGCTGAAACCCCTATTGCTTTTAATGGCTCAATTAACTCGCCATCCATATACACATTAATATCAAGTAGTTCTAAAAAACTAACACCTAAAACATAGGTTAAAAATAAGGTCGCGAATATTGCTAATAATAACGATTTAAAAAATGTCATTGTGTATCCCCTTTTTTATTTTGCCAAACTCAAACATTATCTATACTTACTTTCTGGCAATAAAACACTGGCCACTACATAAGCAACACCTGTTGCGACGGGAAATAAAATCAGTGCGCCAAGAGCCGCTATGCGAACTGCGATGCGAGGAAAATCATAATGTTTAGCAATGCCTGCACATACACCCGATAATTTCTTATGAACACTATCTTTAGCTAAAGTGTTATCTATATTTTGATTGCTCGAAAACTCTCTTTCATATTTCATGTGTTTATTCCTTTCGTTATTTTATTCGTGATACTGGGCAATTCGCATTACTATCAACTTAGACCTATTCAACCTATATAAATTGCCCGACACTTATTTGTTTTTAGCTTCGCTCGCTACTTTTATCGTTACTTTTATAGCGGTTAAGCAGCTGATAATTTTTGCTTAATTTTGTCGAGTTCTTGAGTAATCGCTTCTTCTTTTTCCATATCAGCAAATTGAGCATCTAAACTTTGTCCTGCTTTGCTCGCTTCCATTAAATCATAAGCTTCTACTTGTGCTTCAGCTCTATCTATCTTCTGCTGATAACGTTCAAACTTACTCATGGCTTCATCAATATTATAAATTGCTGCTTGCTCACGAACCTTCAATCGAACACTTACTGACTCTTGACGTAAGATAAATACTTCTTGACGACGTCGTGCTTCTGATAGCTTTTCTTGTAAGCGTGAAGCATCGTCTTGTATTTTTGTTGAAAACTCAGCGAAAGCATCACTTTCTTGCTTAAGTGTATTAAGTTCGTTTTGATACTTATGCTTTTGTTCCAATGCTGATTTAGCAAGGTCTTCTCTGTCTTTCGCGATGGCTAGTTCCGCTTTACTTTGCCACTGCGCCACACTGTCTTTTGCAAACTGCACTCTACGATTATGCGTTTTTTGTTCAGTAATATTTTTTGCTGCTGTTGCACGCACCTCAACTAAAGTTTCTTCCATTTCTTGAATGATTAAGCGAATCATTTTTTCAGGGTGCTCAGCTTTATCAAGCATACTATTTAAATTCGCGTTAACGATGTCGGTAAAACGTGTGAATAATCCCATGACTTCTCTCCTACTATTTCAGTATATTAATATTAGTTGTTGAAACATTTTCTAGCTGGCTAACCGGCTGTTCATCTTTAGTGCTTTCTTCTTCTGTTAACCAAGCGATAGACTTTTCAATTGATTCATCAAAAGAAAAACTTGCGCTAAAACGATTAACCTCCTCCATGATAGATTCTTGTAATTGCACGGTAAGATCACTCATCACCTTTTGTCCTTGTACCATTACCATTTCACTTAATGATTTTTCGATACTAGCCGACTCTGTTGCACTTGCATTTACGCTAAAAGCTGTGCCTAAAGTAATTAATAAAGCAACGCTGATAGCTCTACGGTTAAAATGTTTCATGTCGAAATTCCTTCTTATGTTTGGTGTAATTGTTAAGTAAACCTAGTTCAGGTTAAATAATGTTATTAAGACCTAACCGTATTTTTAATTACTGCCAGGTTGTATTCATGTAATAACTATTACAAGTGCCGTGCCAAATAATAAAAAACCAACAAACATCTGATTTAAAAGAAATAAATAAAAAACACCACAATCCGGCGAAGATTACGACATAATATGTCAAACTAAAAAATAGTGAAATTGACCTCGTCGTTAGTTAAATTGACCAACGACTTACCTAATAATTAACCCAATAATTTGCACGATGATTTTTAGCCGTAAAAAAGATCAACTATTACGACAAGACAAGTGAATGTTAAGCCAGAGAAGTAAGTGCTTTAAAAACTGATGAAGTAAAAATATTTTAAGAAAGGTAAGAGATTGTAGGTATACAGAAAATATGAATAGGTATAAATATTTGTCATAAATATAGGGGGGAGCTTCACTCTACTGATCAAAGTAAGTGATCAGTAGAGCATAAATAAATTATCGTTTTACTCAGGTAGCACAACTTTAGCAAATGCCTGTTTCAAACTATCGCCGTTAGCATTTGCATTGCTAGAGCAGTCACTTAAATCACGACGAAATTGTCGAGCGCCCGCTAAACCATTACACATGCCTAACATATGACGCAATACATGCCATGCTCTATTACTACCATGTTCAGGCGTTATGCTAATATATTCATCTATATAGTCAGCCATAGCATTGATAACTTGCTCACGAGAAAGAATTGGCTTATCAACTCCGTAAATTTGTTGATCAACCTCAGACAGGAGGTAAGGACTACTGTATATTTCGCGTCCTATCATTACTCCATCAACATGTTGTAAGTGCTCTTTGGTTTCAGTTAACGATTTAATACCACCATTAATTGAAATATTTAGATTAGAAAAGTCTCGTTTAATTTGATAAACACGTTCGTAATCTAATGGGGGAACATCACGATTCTGCTTAGGACTCAAGCCCGTTAGCCATGCTTTTCTTGCGTGAATAATAAAGTGATTACAATCAGCTTTCGCCACTTCATCAATAAAAGTATGTAAAAACTCATAAGAATCTAAGTCATCAATGCCAATTCGTGACTTTACAGTAACAGGGATATTAGTCGCATTCTGCATTTCGTTAACACAATCACCCACAAGCGTCGGCTCAGCCATTAAACAAGCACCGAAGCGTCCATTTTGTACGCGATCAGACGGGCAACCAACATTAATATTAATTTCATCATAGCCATACTGCTCTGCTATTTTAGCGCATTCCGTCATATCTTTAATGTTACTGCCACCTAGTTGCAGTACCAGTGGATGCTCTGCATCGTTATAAGAAAGATAATCACCTCGACCATGTAAAATAGCCCCTGTGGTCACCATTTCAGTATAAAGCACTGTATGTGCTGACAATACACGATAAAAATATCGGCAATGACGATCAGTCCAATCGAGCATGGGTGCAACGCTGAGCCTATGATTCACTGTAGAGTCTGTAGTTATTGGCTCTAAAGCCTTATTTGTATGCATATACTTAAAACCTGAACTGCTCTGAATCGCCTATACTTTCGTTGAGTTTCCATATAAGGTGTTCCAAATGAGCCCCATTTTTAGTGGGACGATTAAGGAATAATACGATGGCATCAGTAACAATTGATAAACGCCAAAAGGCAAACGGAGAATATAGCTACCGATGCACTGTGCGTGTAAAAAAGAATGGCGTAATTATACATAGAGAATCACGAACTTTCAGTAAAAAAGAATTAGCAAAAACATGGGGGAGAATACAAAAAGAAGCGGCTGAGTTAAATAGCATCACCAAACAAGACAAAATAATAACAATTGGCGAACTATTAGACCTATATTTTAATGATCATGATTTATGGGATAACACTGGCAGAACCAAACGCTACGTTATACAAATGTTACGTGATTGCCCAATTGCCTCAGTTTTATCAAACGAACTTAAAAGTAGTGACTTAATAAATCACTGTAAAATGCGCAGAGCCGCAGGAGCAGGAGGTGCAACTATCTATCATGACATTGCCTATTTACGAAGCGTAATGAAAACAGCCCTGCCCGTTTTTGATGTAACAGCTAATTGGAAAATATTTGAGGATGCTGTACCCGTATTAATTGAAATGAAACTTGTAGGTAAAAGCCAAAAGCGAACGCGTAGGCCAACAGAGAACGAATTAGAAAAACTGATAGAAGCATTAACAGAAAGACAAAACAAACAAGGTAGCAATATTCCATTCGTTGATATTCTTAACTTTTCAATACTGACCTGTATGAGAATTGGCGAAGTTTGTAGTATCAAATGGGAAGACTTAAACGAAGAACATAAAACAATCATTGTACGCGACCGAAAAGATCCAAGAAAAAAAGAAGGCAATCATATGATCGTGCCATTGCTAGCTGGTTCATATGATTTAGTAAAAAAGCAGTTAGAAATAGATGAAAGGATATTTCCATATAATTCTAGGTCTGTGACAGCAGGTTTTCAACGTGTTAGAAAAAGTCTAGGGATAACAGACCTAAGATATCATGATTTAAGACGAGAAGGTGCATCTAGGTTATTTGAGAAAGGCTACTCTATTGAAGAGGTGGCACAAGTTACAGGTCATAGAAATTTGAATATACTTTGGCAAGTTTATACTCAGCTATTTCCACATAAGCTACACGATAAATTCGATTAAAATATATAAATAATTAATAAGCACTTGAAAAAAGACGTTACAACACCAAATCAATACAACTTTAACTAGAAGGAAGAATAATGGAAACTCAAGAACTATATCAACTTGCTACATGGATAACGAAAGGATGTGAAGAAACAGAGTTAGATAAATATTTTCAAGCTCTGACAATTGACTTAGAAGCTTATGCAAAAGATGAAAAGCATATTAAAGGCGCGCAATATTTAAATAATAAAAAAAACAGACTAAATCAGATAGCAAATGCACTAAAGCAATTTCCAGAAATTCAGCTTACAGATGACCAAGCTACTTTAATGAAAAGCTTAGATATCGATACTTTATTCAATGAACATTCTTTAAAAACCTTGCATGGGATTTTACAAAAAGATCATAATTTTTCTTTTGTTATATCAACAATTGGTAATCTCAACGTATCACTTAAAAATGCGCTAGATAAATTTTCTAACATATTAATTTATTTTAAAGACCTCCCCTATAGTTCTAAAAAACAAGACTTCAAAAATCCGGAAAATAAAGTATTCACCCGACTAACATTCAAAGAAAAAGCGTCAATTTCTAATTTTGTAGAACTAAAGACTTGGTCGGAAAGTTGGTACAATATAGCTAGAGGCTACACGATAGCACAGGGGAAATCACCTGAAGAAATTGAAATAATAGGTGCAGGTAATGGCTCTATACTAATAGACTTACTTGCTAATATTGAAACCATTAACATGATATGTGAAACAATTAACCATATTGCGGATTTTACATTAACAAGTATTGAAGCGTGGGCTAGCTATGAAGGAATGAAATATATACGGGACAACCAAAAGAATTCCGATAAACAGCAGGTGTACGACGAGTTACTTAAAGAAGAAAAAGAAAAAATTGAGCAAGATCATGAAGATCAGTTTAAAAGAATAACCGACAAGCTAATAAAAAAATATGCTTGTAAAAATGAATGTAGTAATGAACTTAAAAAAGCTATTAAGGAGCTTAGTAAATTTTTGGATGATGGTGGTAATATAAAATGTATAACTGACTCTAAATCAGCTGATAACGAAACTGAAAAAGCTTTGCAGGAATCACTTAAGAAGTTTGAAAAAATGAAAGAGCGACTTCTTTTAGAAGATAAAAATACAGGCGACTAACCTTAGAGTCCATAAATTACCAACCTTTACCCCCGTATTACTAAACGGGACTAAAAACAAAGCATTAACCCAAGGCCGCATGTTTTGGTGGAATCTACCCCCGTAATACATGACGGGGGATTTTCGCTACTCTTCGTCCTCGTTGCTCAGGCTTCGCCCTCGTCCTCGTCGTTCGCTACAATAAAAAAGAATAAAAACAAGTTCAAAAGAAGTTTGGCAGGACGGCAGGGGCGAAATTTTAAAAGACTAGCTGAAACAATTAATAAAGCAGTGAAATAAAAGCTTTCATCAGCCCGTTATTTTCTCCAGCGCTGCAACTGAAGAAACTCCACGAACATCGCAAGCTAAGATAATTACGATTGAACAAATATTTTTACCGCTTCGCTCCATGCTTCGCATAAAAAAAGAGCATTTAACAGAGAACACAGTTATTATTTTCAATAATTCGACCGTAAGTGAAACCTAATAAAAAAATAAATAATACCCAAAATACCAACATTTTTTAGGTGGTGATGTAAAAACCTATTAAGGAGGACAATGTATTCATTATTGTGTTGTCATATATGATAACGATTATATATGTGTTGTCATATATGATAACGATTATATTTGTGTTATCACATATGACAACATAATTAAAAAGTAGAAATACTAGATGAATTTTAATATTGCAAAATTACGCTTCACACAAATAAAAGAAACGGGAAACAAGCGTTTCCTGTTTCCCTTTCTAAAGTATGACAAAGGAGATAGATGATAGGCTTTATTGAATCAGTGACTATTTAAGACAACATAATTACTTCAAGATACTACTTCCATCATAGCTTCACTTTCTTCCATAATTTCTTTTCTCGAATTAAAAAACCTCATAAATTCTTCGATTATAAAATCCATACCCAAATCAGCCTGCTCATCCAAAGGCTCTAAATAAAACACAGCACCTAAATTTAAAACATTATTCAACTGATAGGGAAAAGATACACAAACATTTTTAATTGAAAAGTCTACAAAAAAAACTGATTTCTTAAAATAGTCATCTTTAAACGATATTTTGACTTTAGAAGAAATTCTTGAAACTTTTATTTCTTGTACATGTGGCTCTAGCTGCTCCTTTAACTCCTCAAGAGCTGGTAAAGCTATATTATTAAAATAGTCATCAATTAGATCTTTATTTTCTACTTCTTGAGAATACAAAACCCTAACTGACATTTTATCCTCATAATATTTTTTGATTTCATTTTCCCAACTCATATTTGACAATCCTAAACCAAATAAAATTTTAAAATTGCCAAAAGAATAATAATTGTAAAAGCAAACACTATTACATTCTCGGGCTTTGAAAAAATAAATGAACTAGTTTTTCTTAAAAGGTATTGAAATGTTCTCATGTTAATCCTTTAATAAAATATTTGATAAAAAAAAACTAAAAGTTTATAGTTAATTGGTTGGGTTATTAAGCGCGTATTTACTGAATCCTACATCAGTAATTTTTTAAAAAGGGTTATCTGTAATTAATATGACAGATAACCCTTTTTTATTGAAAACTTGAAAAATTACGACTCATTGCTCAAATTTATTGTTATTTAAAAGTATTTATTGGCTCAACAAATACTTTTTTACAATTTAATCATCATTATATTTTATAAGTTAACAACAAATACCAATATCATCAACCCTAAGACCAACTATACAAAAAGCCGTTATCAAATATGACAAGTCAAATTAAACTATTATCAAATATGATAAAGACTAAAGTATAGATAATTGAACTGATTCTGATTCTATATTTTGTTTTTCACTTTTTCTAGGCTCACAATAAACATAAGTACTTACATCATCGCCACGTAATTCAACCATGCAAGAGGATTTATAAAATATCTTATAACCCATTGAAAGTAATATGTCTGATGATACGGTCATCCTTTCCCCTTTAACGTCAACTGTAAATACATAATCCCTACTGACTTTATGTTTAGTATGGTAAACCGTATTAACAGCATTTAAGTAAATTTTACTAGCTCCAAAAGGTAGAGCTACAAAATTATTAGGCGAAGTAATAGTCGAAACAGAAGCATCACGATAAGTAACATTGCTATCTTTTTTACTACCGAAATAATCATTAGGCAAAACCTTTTTATTATTTTTTTTAGTTTCTTGTAAAAGCTTCTTATCTTCGAGTAGCGTAGAAGATGAAGGATTAAGAAGATCCTTATCGACTTTATCGCCATCATCATCGAAGAAGAAAAAAACCATATAAAGAATATAGGCAATAATACAGGCAAAGCCAAAAAGCAAACGAATAGAAAAAGGCGATTGACCCACACCCGACTTAGTATTTTTTCCCGTTGCTGTGGACTGGTAAAGGCCAAAGACAGTGACGGGAATTTTTCTGAAAGTTTTAATATCATTTTTGCCTACCGTTGTACCATTTGATTTGGGTAAATGTTCTAGAACGCGAGGTCTACGCTTAAAATAAGGTATTGGAATTGCATCTTTAGAGGAATGGCAATAAGCAACCTCACAAACGGAACGTATAAAGCCTGAAACCTCTTTTATATCTGGTGTCGCTAATAAAATATCCCAGTTATAATGTCTATGTCTCATGAAGCATTCTCTTAATGTACGTGGATACCTTAAATACCCCCGTTCATCAAAAAGCGATTCTCCTATATCATCTAGATAATCATCAATATTAACATTGTCTTTAATTTTTCTTTGTTCAGAATGATATATTTCAATAAAGTCTTGCGGCAGAACAGAGTCAAATTGCCCCTCTTTTACATAATCATAATCAGCAGCTTTAAAACTTTTATCATTAGGGTAAATATCTTGGACTTCATCAATAAAAATCATTGCACCTATGGGAAGCCAATGAAAGAAATTCCTCATCAAAATCATACCTGATTCATTACCTATACTAATTCGTAACAATCTTGATGTATTTGGGAACACTTCACCTAATATTTGTTGTATTTCTTCCAAAGTTTTCATGCCTTGAACATTAGTTACAACAACACGACCAGACCTTAGAGCGGGTAAAACATCAAACCAAACTGCACTTGATGATTTGTAAGAACCAGGTGGACCATGAAAAACTTTAGTAGCCATAATATTTCCTTAAATTACCACTTATAAACAAGTCTTGTTATTAATGCTTCAACTAATAAAGTCAAAGAGTCAAAGAATCTAACATCAACAGCAACCTGTTTTAAATCAGGTGATAGGGCAGAAGTAGCATTGTTAACAATAGAGGTTAAATCAATCATATCTAGGAAAGACAGAGCTACCGAATGAGCAAAAGATAATGACTCAAAGTGAATTTTAAAATATAAATAGACTACATATGTATATAACCAAACAAAAAAACTGTTAATAGTTTCTGGTATGGTATCGGTAATAAAAAACCATATATCTTGAAAGAAAGTTAAAGAATCATTAAAAAAACCTGAAATACCAGTTGATGCAAATGTAGGAAAAGAAACCAATAGAATTAGTAGAATGAATATTTTCAAAGTTTAATACCTCCTAAAACAATTGTTAAAGCAGTAAGGGAAGCTAAAAAATAGATAACGTTACCAATACCACCAAAAAAATCTGAAAACCTCGAAATAGAAATATTGTGAGTACCCCATTTGCCGAGGTCTAACTGATTAGCGCTATAACCAGCACCAGCCGTTGCATTAAATGAAAACTTTGATTTGACATCGGTAAAGAATCGCTCCTGTTGTGACTTTATTTCAGCTTTTACGGTTTCTATAGAAGTTTCATAATCTGAAGAATCATTAAAGAGATCATTATAAGAAGATAATTCTGAGCCTAAACCAGAGTTAGGCGCATTGCTTGTACCTGTAATAGAACCGTTTAAATTATTTATTGCTGAAACAACAGCATCAGTATCTACATTTTCACCATCAATACCGTCAGAACCAGCAATACCGTCAGTACCAGCAGAACCAGCAATACCGACAGAGCCTTTTTCGCCTTTTAGGCCATCTTGGCCGTCAATTCCGTCTTCCCCCTTTAAACCGTCTTGACCGTCAATACCATTATTACCATCAATTCCATCTTGACCATCAATTCCATCTTGACCATCAATTCCATCAATTCCATCAATTCCATCAATTCCATCAATTCCATCATTACCAGTTAAAGATACTAATTGTTCAGGTGTAAAATCTGCAAATTTAAAGTCTTCACCGTCTTTTACTTGTACGGTTCTTTCTCCATCTGGACAAGAATAGATAGTTGTATTTGTTACTTCATCAACACTAGTAATAAAGCAATTCTCAGCCTTTAATTGTGCATTTAATTCTTGTTTTATCAATAATTCTGATACAGTTTGATTACCGCTAGGACATGAAATAGTAACTACTCCACTTGCTTTATTCACAGTGCACTCAACTGCATCTTTACCATCAATGCCATCCAAACCATCACGACCATCATAACCAATCTGACCATCGAGGCCGTTTTTACCATCCTCACCTTTTAAAGAGTCTAATTGTTCAGATGTAAAATCATCAAATTCAAAATTTTCACCATCAAGACCATTTTTAATTGTTTGGGCTTTAGAATAATCGCCCCCACAAATTATAGTAGAACCAGCTGAAGATTCTTCGACTACACAGCTATTACCATCCATGCCATCTATACCATCAATACCATCTTCCCCACTTTGACCTCTCATGCCTCTTTCGCCACGAATAGCAGAATAAACAATAGCTTCATCAGGTAGCTGTTCAAAATTATCCTCATACCTAATATCAGGACATGCAAAAGTCCAATTCGCCACATCAGTAAAAACATACTCTGTAACATAGCCATCAGTACAAGCAGTGCCAGCATAAGTCAAACAAGAGGCTCTAGAATTACAAGTTAGCCCACACATAATCCCGTAATCATCACCAATATAGCAATCATCAGTAAGTTCGAATTCAATATATTTTGTATAAAGAGCTGTACCCTCAAGTGAATGATAAGTAGCATAAAGTCTATCGCGACTATTGATGTAAAAAGTGCCAGTTAAAACACGGTCAGGCATAGGAGCAAAAAGGGCTGTACATGAAACAAAATCATTGCATGTTGTACCAGAAAGAGTATCCCAAGTTGTACGATCAACTGTGAGAACAGAATAAGAAGGCGAAGAATACAAAATAATAAAAAAAATAAAAGTTAAAAATTTCATAAGTAAACTCAATAAAAGGGGTTATTAAACCCCTAATTGTGTTCTAAGATGCCCTTATACCAGATGTAAAACCCTCTACCATGCAGAAGTAAAGAGTACAGGCTAAAAGGATGCTAATAACCATTAATTAACGGTTAAACCAACCAAGCATTTTACCTACACCAAAACCAAGAATTGCAATTGCAATTACACCAGCAATAACAGCAGTAACATTGCCTGTACCATCAGTAACAGCAGTAGCAATATCAGCAGTATAATCAGCAGCAGTAACAGCAGTTGAAGAGCCAGCAGCTAAAGTAACAACAGCAACTAATTGGTTTTTCTTATTCATAATAAATTTTTTCATGTTTTGTACCTTAATTTAAAAAATTATTTACCAAGCCAACGAACAACGCGACCAGTAAAGTGTGAAGTTAAGAAAGCCAATATTAAAGCCAACTCAACAATTGCAAAAACCTCTAAATCAAACGCAAAAAGCAAATTCAAAGTTTCTTGCATTTGTTGTAATGAACCAGATTTTAAATTATCAAAATCAACCTGAGACATTAAAACAAATTCTGTACAGTCAGTTTCCGCAACAATCTTTATATAGCCAGAGCCATCATTAATCGCGCAAAATGACATAATTATTTAGCGCTCAAACATTCGTCAAAATGCTTTTTAACCGCAGGGTCAACAGGTGTTATTTTTGAAATTTCATTCTCAAAAGTATCTGTATTGAAACCAACGACAAGGTCATACTCTTTGTTTGAAACAAAAGCACCTGTATCGATAAGTGTATGAGCATATTTAGCGTTAATGCTTAATGACTGCTTACCAAATGGTGTTTCTGTCGATTGGCCTACAGCTTTACGCTTAAACTTTGGTGCATCTACGTTTTCAAGTGGATAAAGCATGAGTAATAACGCTGATTCTGCATTAGGGTTTTTACTTTCAGGAAAGCTAGTAATTTGTAGACCGCATAAAATTATTTTGTTAGACATGTTGAACCTCTGTAACTTGATTAATTAATTGTTGATAGGTAGGAGGGATGCCAAGCTTCCCCCCCGTTTCTTCGGGCAAAATTAAACCCATTGTTTTTGATATGTCACCTTCGAAAATCTCCAATACATCGCCTAATGCTTTACCAGCAGAACGGCGAACGTGTCGAATACGAGAGGCAACATCAAGACAAACTTCTTTCGCTTTGCTCATTGCTTTAGTTCTAATGCCTTTATCTAAATCAACAGAGGCAGCAAAAGGACATAGGCCAGCAAACGTAGCACCTAGATTAAGTAAACAATCCACAGTCCATTTTTTTAATTCAGCCTCTGAGCGATACCAAGAAAAGTTATCTTGTTTAATACCTTGTTCTAATTTCTTGTTATAGATTCGCCAGTAAACAATTGACTTTCTAGAGCCAACACAAATCATTTCTTGCTCATAAATCTTATTCATATCATTATCATAAGTGTATTTATGATTAGGGTTGATTACGGGTGTTTTACCGCGATTAGACGTTCTAAACCAACCGTCTATATAAGCTTTTTCTGCATAGTCACAATCGAAATTGTCGTCAAAATCATCAAACGCTAAATCAATACGACTTAACTTAGTGACAGTAAAAACTTTGGATAACCAGTGATGCAAAATAAATGGTGAAGTGTGGCTAAACAATGATTTACAGCCCGTACCTGAAATTTGAAAATAAACAGTACTCCCTTGACCACCTAGGCCTATGAAACCAACTTCTACACCGTTAGCCCGTAAAGTCATAGAGTCTTTATAACCATGTAAGCCGCGACCACGCATAGGTGACATTTCAAAACCTAAAACCTCATTAACCCAGACTTTTAAAGTTTTTTCGTAAAAATCAGTCATTAATTTAGAAACTTTTTCTTTATAAGCTTCATATTCATCAAGACCAACAGCCTGACCGGATTTAATAACAGGTGGCTTTGGATAAATGCCATTACGTTTTATACGTTTAATTATGGGAACATCCTTGTTAGTGAAAAACGATTTTTTACTACCAATAACTAGATCAGTATGTAAATTTGCAGCACCAGCTTTCCGGCAATAACGCAGCTCTGAAATAGGAAAAGCGAAAGCTAAGTGATCAATCTTGATAGCATCAGATTTTTCATGAGCCATTAAAGTTTCAGCAGTTTTGGTATAAACGTCCTTTTTACTTCCAACTTTCATTAGAGTATTCCCGCCACTAAAGAAAATTTTGTTGCTTTATTAACTGCCTTAGTTTTTACGCCTTTGTCTAAATAAAACGATGCTGCAAAGGGGCATATATCAGCAAAGGTGGCCACTAAATCAAGTAATGAATCAACTGAAAGTTTTTTTAATTCAACCTCAGAGCGATACCAATAAAAGTTATCTCGCTTAATACCTTGCTGTAATTTTTTGTTATAAATACGCCAATGGATAATTGATTTACGAGACCCGACCAGAATCATTTCTTGTCTGTACTCTTTTTTTAATTCAGTGTCAGATGAGTATTTATTCTTGGAACTTATTTCAGGATAACGGCCATGACTAGAGGTTCTGAACAAGCCATTTTTATGGGCTTTTACTGCATAGTTACAATCGAAATCCCCGTCAAAATTATCAATAGCTAAATCAATACGGCTTAACTTACTGACGGTCAAAGTTTTAGATAACCAATGGTGTAATACACTAGGTGTTATATGGCTAAACAAATGCTTACAGCCCTTATCAGATATTTGAAAGAAAATTGTATCTCTTTGACCACCTAGACAAATAAGTCCCATAACTTCGCCATTCGAACTCAAGGTCATAGAGTCTTTATAGCCATAACAACCACGGCCACGCGTAGGTGACATTTCAAATCCTAAAACATCATTTACCCAAAATTTCAGTGCTTTTTTACATAAGTCTGTGATTAATTCAGCTTGTAAATCAATAATACTTTCTTTAGGAAAGTTACTAAGTGCTGATATAGGAAATGAGAAAGCTAAAAAAGTAATGTTGACAGTATCTGATTTTTGAATGGGCATTAACTTTTGAGTAGTTTGGTTAAATTCTTCATTTTTTATATTAGATTTCATTAGATTTTCCCCTGCTGTACTAAAAGTGGATAATTGCTATTAGTAATTTCAATTAATTCTGAACTGTAAAATTCAGATGAAGCCCAAACATTGAATAAATACAAGGAGCTAAAAAAGTCATAATGACGTTTTCCGTTAAAGTCATATGTGACATTTACGCCCATTATTGGGTCGCTCTCGTAGTAAATATCAACTTTCATATCAATTAAGCCGTGTGTACTGATTGCCACTCTTTCGAGGCAATTTGATATTGTTGGTCAATATAATTGGCCAAATCTTCTACTTTTATAAATACAGGTGAGCGCTCTGAGTTAGCCAGTCTAAAAGTAGGAACAGGGAAGTCTTGACCTTTTATTTTTTGCATAGCTGTTTTGACCGTAATACCAAAAAATTCTTGGCAAACGTCTTTCAGATTAATTATTGGCGTTTCAAAACGCGCCAAAAGTGCAAAATTTGTATTCAAAACGTCTCCTCCTGAGATAAACTAAAACACTAAACACATTAATAATGTGCTAAAGAAATACTATTTATGTCAATTTGAGTGTAAAATTACCAAAAAGTAATAAACAAACCATAATAATAACAAAGCAACACAATAAGTAACCATTCAGATATTAAACGCACAAACAGTTACTTTCAAGTTATTTTTGTGTGTTATAGAGGATTTAAAATTATGACCATGATTTCTAAAGATATTTTTTTACGTTTAATGGATACCTGTAATGTAAAAACACTTAAAGAGTTATCAAATAAATACGGATACAAAGATAATTGGGCAACTACCACCAGAAAACGTGAGGGAATACCATTTGATATTTGCGTTCAAGTAGCAGAAGAAAATAATGTAACGATGGATTATTTATTGTTTGGAAAGGAAAATGACGATGCACAAAAAAACCTTGAGCAATTAAGAGACTCGATAACTGACAGTATTTACGAATTGATTGATAGTGGGGCAATTACAAAGAATGAAAAGATAGGTCTTTCATTTATTACAGAAAAAATAATGCTGAAGCTTAAGGCAAATTAGTTAATAAAATAATTTAAACCTCTTTTTGAGTAAAACTTAAGATTATGGAACCTTTTTAGAAAATATAAAAATTATAAGGTAGTTCCTATAATGTTCCATAAGAGCAGCAATCCCAGTAAAGATAACCATATCAGTCCAATCGAGCATTGGGGCGACGGAGAGTTTATGTGAAATCATATTATTAGAAGTGAAACCTATAAAAAAGACATGAATTAACCATTAAAATTAATGGCTGATATATGCGTGGATTATACGAATTTTAAGCGGACTTAACAAAAGAAATAACAAAAGAAATAACAAAAGAAATAACAAAAGAAATAACAAAAGAAATAACAAAAGAAATAACAAGAATATATTATGTGTATTTTTACCAGATGAAATTTTTAAATTAGATACTATCACTCGATAAAATAGCTAATAGCTAATAGCTACCTATATAAAACGTTTAATTAAATTTGTGTTAGCTTTATTATAACTAATTACAACAAATTAAAGCGATCGTTATAGTCTAATAATAATTGCTGTTGTTTTATTATCACCGTATCAATAGTAGGAGTAACACCTTGTTTATATTGTTCCTCAAACCAGTCCAAAAGTTCAACTCTGACTTGGTACCCTTCATCGAGACACAAGCCTACATTATTCATCATAATTTTCGGCGCACCCAAGCTAGCTCCTGAATACCAACTACACTCTGTATAGCCTTTATCATGTAGCCAACTAGTTAACTGCCAACTATAAATTAGCCAAACAATTAAAAACATAGGGAAACAAGCAATTATTACAAAAAGCCCCATCTTTTGTTTCTGCGCTAAAACCCTATTCTTAAGCCTACAAAAAATCCCCCAGATCAAAATACACAAAGCTGGCATCATAACAATGAGTGGAATTACAGCTGTACGTATTTTTAACAAAACACTCTGCTCGTTAACACGCTCAAGCATAGCTATTTCATCAAAAAGAGTATAAAAATAACCAATGATACTAAGCGTTAACACTACAATAAAAAAAATGGCTTGATTGGGGCTTATTGATGTATTTATGTAACTTTTCAATACTCACTCCTTGATTACTCATTACCTTATTAAAAAAGTAAAGTTAGATATAAATACTTGAAGCTATAGTTAACACTTCAAAGTAATTTACAGCCTTTACATTTTGATGTTTAAAAAATCAATTAATCACCAGGCCCTATTTCAATATTATGCCTAACAATTTAATTATACTATTAAATTCTAAAGAGAAATTAAAAAGCTAATTTATAATTTCATCAAGGGATAACTAAAAGTACAACTTATTTTCTTAAACAGGCTACCTTTGACATTCATCGGATTACAAATATTTTCATTAATGCTGCATGATAAAATTATTTCTACATAAGTTACATACAAAAGGATATGGTAGTCTGATGACAAAAAAGTTAATCTGAACCTCAGTAAAAAAAATTATAATAAGTAGGTATTCAGTTGAATAAGATCTCAGATAAAAACCTTAAAACCATTGGGTATACGTTAGCAGCGTTAATCGCCTTTGCTGCGAATTCAGTTTTAGGGCGAATGGCTTTAAAAGATAGCGCTATTGATGCCTCAAGCTTTACAGCAATTCGCCTAGTATCTGGTGCGATCATGTTATTCGTTTTATTTACTTTATTGAATTTAAAATCAAAAAAACAAAATGATAGACAGAATAAGAAGGGAGGTAGCTGGAAAGCTGCTCTAATGTTATTTACATACGCCATAACTTTTTCATTTGCCTATGTTTCTTTGGATACAGGCACTGGCGCTTTAGTATTATTTGGTGCGGTTCAGCTTACCATGATAATTGCGAGTATCGTCTCAGGCAGTAAATTACACAAAACCGAATGGATCGGCATAATCATTTCTTTTTCTGGTTTAGCCTATTTAATTTATCCAACAGTCACAACACCTAGCGTATTTGGCTTTGTGTTAATGGGAGTATCAGGTATTGCTTGGGCAATATATACACTAACCGGTCGAGGCTCAATTACCCCACTAAAAGATACTTCAGTTAACTTTAGCTACACTATTCCGTTTGTTTTATTACTAGCACTGGCAATGTACCCTCATATACAAATTTCTACTGAAGGTATTATTTTAGCAGTATTGTCTGGTGCAGTTGCGTCAGCATTAGGTTACACACTTTGGTATATTGCTTTAGCAGGTTTATCGGCTACAGAAGCCGCAGTAGTACAATTATCTGTGCCTGTTATTGCGTCGATTGGTGGTGTTATCTTTTTATCTGAATCCGTAACTATGCGGTTAATTATTGCTTGCGCCCTCGTTTTAGGTGGCATAGCAACGGTCATTATTGGTAGAAATAAAGCTTAATGAAAATTCTGTAAAACGTATTCAATAAATAACCTTACTCTTAGTGGCATATTGTTTCTGTCGCGATAAAGCATAGAGAACGCCCGGTCTTTACTTTGCCACTGGGGGAGTATGCGTTTTATTTCACCCGTTTCAATTAAAGGTACGGCTAAATAGTCAGGTAAATAACTAATGCCTAATCCAGCTTTAACTGCATGTGTCACCATTTGAATTTCATCTACTTCTAAACGGACAGATTGGTTTGGATGATAATCAAATTCTTCATCTGTTTCTTGATTTTCTAATCGCCATGGCACCAAAGGAAAACTGAGGATAGTGGCGTGATTAGATAACTGCTCAGGATGCGTAATATCATCAGAAAAGTAGTCAGCATGAGCACATAAAATATTATGGGTATATTTAAGTGGTCTCACAATCCAGTTTTCAAGCGCAGGGTTACCCATTCTAAAAGCGACATCAATGCCCTGTTCTTCTATATCAATTAGCTTGTTTGAAAAACGTAAGTCCAATTGAATTTCTGGGTTTTTCTGCAAGAAGTCATAAAAAATTGGTCGTAAGAATTGTGTACCTGAATAGATAGGTGCTGTGACCCTAATTTTACCTTTGGCTTGATGCTTATCTTTATGCAGATCGTTATCAATATCATCGAGTTCATCAAACAATGCATTAGAGCGTAAGAAGTATTGTTCGCCGGTATGCGTTAACGTTACACGGTGTGCATCTCGGTTTAATAGCCTTAACTGCAAATCGGATTCTAGTTGTCTTATTCGACGACTTAGCGTTGATAACGGCATGTTTAGGTTAATTGCTGCACCTTTAAAACTAGCTAGTTTTGCTACAGCACAAAAACAGCGTAAATCATCAAGAGAATAATTAGCTTTCATTACGACCTATTACCATTACCTTTATTACTACATTAATTTTTTTGCTAAAACTATTATCTAAAACTATTATTTAAAATTATTAGCTAGCCTAAAAAACTGATGACATGAATTAACCCATTTTTAGGTATCTGATCCCGATATAGCCTCAATATTCACAATTTCACTACGGTTTAAAGTAATTTTAAATCGCTGGATATTCTCACCGTCATGATCGACATTACGAAGAATAAGGTTAATTTGATATCGACGTTCAACGGCTTGGCTTGATATTTTTTGTCCTTCTAAATTATATAAGCGACCAGCCCCTTTTTTCAAAAAACGAACAAATGGAGTTAAATTAAAAAACACTTGCTGTTGGATTTCATCAAAGCCGGGCAAAAACTCTTTAGAAAGTACTTTATTATCACACCGAAAATGTAGCAAACGTGCCGCTTGTTTATTTTGTTGTCGACGCTGTTGGAATAACTCGTTTACTCCTTTAGGTAGGTCTTTGGTATTGATATATTCTAGCCATAATATCTGGCTTAAAATGCGTTTTTGATTAACACTATGACGAAATAAATTTTGCCACTTGGGCCGTCCTTTTTGAATTTTACGCCAAATTAAACTGGTTACATCTTCCTTAAAAGTTTCTCGTAAGCCATAAATAACTCCTAAAAAGGTAATTAAGGCAACGGTTACTTCAGTAAAACTTGAACGAGCATTAAGTACTAACACCATAACAAACGCCATAATCACAGCAGTAACAGTACCTCTAACTAAACGTTTTAAATGTAAATCTAAGTAACGCGTTTTCTTTTGAAATACGACACCATATTCAATTAAACGCTGCAACAATCTCATTTTATTAGTAATACGATTAGGATCATCAAGTGTTACTTGAGAATTATATTTGCATTCAATACGGTAAGTGTTTTCTCCTCGACAAAAAGCGAGTAAGAACTCTCGTTCAGTCGTAAAATCACTGCTTTTGGGGCCTTTGGATAATAACTTTAGGAATGACTGTTCAATATGCCAACTTAAGTAGTTATCAGCATTTTCAAAAAATGAACTTAATTTAGTATCTGATGGTGTATAGCGACGTAGTTTTTTCACTAGGCCAGCTATTTGGTCTGCTAATTCTATAGCCGCAGGATAGAACTCTTCGGCAGTTTTTAATTTCAAGGTTTGCTTTATGTCGGTATCAAGCGCTATTTTTAACTGATAAGAGTATAAATTTAGGTTTAAACGATAGTCACTTTGGTCATCATCTTCGCCTTCAAAGCGCTGACTAATAAAGCGACTTCGCACTAAAGGAAGATGCACTTTATCTGAATGATAAGCACTAAGGCTTGAAATATTGCTATAAAAATAATCTTCAGCGTTTAAGGTGCTTGGACTTATCCCCATTTCAACAGGTAATGAAAAATAAAGATCAATACGCTGTAACGCCTGTGGCGACAACTGATGACTTATTTTAATAGATAAATTCTCATCTTGAGATAGTTTAATTTTCTTCACGCTTAAATACTTCTATTGGTAATAAGATAACTAAAATTTTATTCCTTCTATTTAAATCATACTAACCTTAATACTTCAGATAAAGCAAAGGCTTAATTCAAAACTTAGATTTTAATAAATATATTATGTTGATAAAGCTTTAACGACACGAACCAAAATAAAATCACATGCGACAATGCAAACAAAAATGACGCTAATGTGGGTTCAGCAATAAGTTTATATTGTTCATATAACCAACGATATAAACTACTATCTCCAACAGGTATAATTAAATAAGTCGTTACAAATACAAATGACAATACATAAACAAATAAAGGGTTTGTGCCATATACAAGTAATGGTGACACTAATTTTTTATGACCTTTGATATCAATCAACCAAATAAATAGCGCCAATAGAAGGCATGCAAACCCGGTAGTATAGATAACGTATGAACTGGTCCATAATGGCTTATTAATAGGAAGTACGATACTCCACAAAGCGCCGAGTACTATGGCAAGACTACCGATAATAATAAGTTTAATAACACTCGATTTTTTCTCTTTAATACTGATTAAATAACGCGTTAGTTCAAACCCTAACAACATATTTACTACCGCAGGAATAGTGCTAAGCAGTCCTTCCGGATCAAAACTGACGCCACGCATCGTATACATATGATTAGCACCTAAGGTAGCTAAATCGAACTGGCGAATGATATTGCCTTCTAACGTTAATCCTGTTTCTCCTACGCTTACCAATAAGCCCCAGTAGGCAAGTAAAATAATTCCTGAAATAATAAAAATACCACGTCGATTTAATAGTAGTACTAAACTTGCTGCAATCACATACGCTATGCCAATCCGTTGTAATACCCCCATGATCCGTAGATCTTCAAACGCCGTATCAAAAGGAATTACATTTAACATAAAACCAATGAAAAACATGATAAAACCACGTTTAACGATCTTTAAGAACTGTTCAGGGTTAGCAGTAAAGTTACTCTTTTTAAAAGAAAAGAACATCGCTGAACCAATGATAAACAGGAAAAAAGGAAAAACTAAATCTGTAGGCGTTGCACCATGCCAGTTTGCATGTAAAAGAGGAGCATAAACATGCCCCCAAGTTCCTGGCGTGTTCACTAAAATCATTAAAGCAATCGTTATACCTCTAAAGGCATCAAGAGCAAGATATCGAGTCATAAATCAAATCCAAAGGTCGTTAAAAATAAAAAACTTGCGCAAAATGACAACGCTATCATTTTACTAATGTAAATGATCCATATTGTTTTGGCTAATTAAAATCGATTCTAATTTTAGTGCTCTTGAACACTCTACATCGTACTTTTTACGTTCATTAGCAATACTCCAAAGTAGATTTACCTTGAACCAATCAAAAATTATCAATTACAAAAAATGGTTACTATTTCTGCTGAATAGCCAATTAAGGTAAATAAATAGTGCCGTTTGATTTACATTTGTTTCAGAAGTGTGCAAAATCAATATATTGCAAATAACCAAGGCGTGAAAGCTACATGAGAGTAGAGTTTATTAACCCATTTTTATCATCAATGCTTAATGTAATGTCAACAATGGCCCACATGGAGTTAATTCCAGAAAAGCCGAAGTTAAAAAAAGGTGAAACCTCCATGGGTGATGTATCAGGATTAATAGGTATGATCAGTCCTGAAGCCAAAGGCTCTCTATCTATTACATTTGATGCTCCTTTGGCACTAGCAACAATGAAAGGGATGGTTGGTGAAGCACCCGATGAGATAAACGACGAAATAACAGATTTAGTGGGTGAAATCACTAATATGGTTACCGGTGGCGCGAAGCGTTTACTTAGTGAAAAAGGCTTTGAATTTGATATGGCAACGCCCATTGTTGTTTCTGGAAAAAACCATAGCATCCATCATAAATCCAAAGGACCTATTGTAGTTATTGCTTTACGAGGTGAACTTGGTAAAGCCTACATAGAATTTTCTTTTGATGAATAAGTAGCTGGTTATTTACTACTCTTTTCCTGACAAATAGTTATTATTTTCTCATTGTATTGGCGCATAAAAATCATCTCTTTTTTACGCGCTAATCTCTGCTCTTCTGAGGTAATAACATCCCCCGTGTTCGCATTATATTTTTTCCCACATAAGGCAATCATTGCTTGATAATCCTTAGGGGGTACCCCTGGAATATTGATACTTCTTGTTGACGTTGTAAGTAAACGATAATCTTTATTTTCTATCGCTAATGCTAGCGCTTTATTTAACCTTCCTTGATCAGTATTTTCAATTGTGCGCTCTTGTATCTGACTACCTTCCTTATTACTTTCTTGCATAGTTTCGTTTAAGTTTGTATCTGTTGTTGCAGTGTTATCAATGATAGCTTGATTTGTACAGCCAGCACAAAGCCCTATGGATAGAATTAAGGTAATAAATTTCACTTGTTATAGCTCCTTTTTTTGACGCCACAGTAACGTAAAAGTTAATAATATAAATAATGACCAATACATACTACCAGATGACTTCTTATCGGTAGTGACTGGTTCAGGGATAGGCTTTGCTTCAACAGTAAGATTAACTACCTGTGAGGAAGTACTCACATTATCTTTATTAATAATAACAGACACTAAAAGTTCACCAGAAAAATCACTATTAGGCGTAACCGTTTGCTCTAAGAAAGTATAATTATCACCTCCCTGAATTGTTATTGAATCTGCTGCTTCACATGCATAAGTAAATAATGCATTGGTTAATTCAATGCTCTCGCCTTGAACAAGCGATATAGACTGCTGACTAGTAATCTCAATATCCTTAGCACTCAGGGCTTTATTAATACTAAAGGTCCCATTATTAATAGCATAAAAAATATTATCACTACAAACAAGTTTAACGCGAGCCTCTACGGTATTAAGGTCATGCGGACAAAAACGCTCTATTGATAAAGTAGCATTACCGTTATTCGTTATATTATTAGCGAGCTCAATATCAAAGCTTTCACCATTATTCTTAGAAAGTAAAACATCAACCGCAGTACAACTAACGGGTAAGGTATTAGTCCCAGCAATCTGCCAGCTTATATTACTATCCCTTTCTGTCCATACATCCCCTGCTAAAGGAGTATTCAGAGAAAAGGCTTCTCCTGAGTCAACTACCGTAAGTTTGGCCTCATCAAAACTAACACCGCCTTTTTGATCAAAAACCATCAAACGAAAGTTAAGGTCTCTGTTTGTTGTTGGCAATGATTCGCCAATAGTATTAGTGTTCGTAAGCACGTCAGATAACTGTGGAAAATATCGAGTAGTATTATTATTTGGTAGAAAAGCACGGAATAAGGGGCGTATTCCATCGTCAACTTGCTCTGCAAGCGAAGCGCTCTTTTCCCCTAAATCAAATTGTTGCCAGCTATAACTTAATTCATCACCATCCACATCCGTTGCAGTGCCTGATAATTTAAATGGTGTACGAGCTGGAATAGTATAGTCCAAACCAGCGTCAACAATAGCGGCATTATTACTATCAGTAGCAGCAATGCCACAGTTATCACCAATGCTACTCTCTAAATATGAATGAATTTGATCGATTGACCTTGTATGAAAAAATGCATCAGAATGCGACTGTAAATTTTGATCATCACAAATTCCAGCATAGGACATAATGGTTGAGCCGCTGCCCACTTCATAAGCAGACTGCGATACACGATTTCCTAAACAAGCCCCAGCAGTACCATTAAAACTATGTTCTGCCCCAAATTGATGACCTATCTCATGAGCAACATAGTCGATATAAAAGGCATCGTTGGTAGGAGCAAAATCACCAGTAACGCCATCACCTTTATATACGGGATGACAAACAGCACCAAGCACAGCTAAACCACCACCATCAGTATTAAGTACATGACCTATATCATAATTATCAGTGCCGATAATACTATTAATAATACCTGTATTTAATCCCCCATCCTCACTGTCATTATTAAACGGGTCTGTTTCTGCATCGGTAAAAATTAATAAATCGTTGTTTTCTACTAACTCTAATTTTATCGCTAAATCATGTTGATAAATTTGATTTAACCGGTTAACTAAAGTGATAATTTCAGCCATAGTGCTGTCAACGGTACCACCATTAAATTCGGTATATTCTGCCGCTGCAGATATAGCAATACGATACGTTGTTAATACACTTTCCGTGTCGATAGCATCTTCTTCTTTATTCACTTTATTTCGTAATAAGTTTTCCAAAGCAGTAGATAACTGCGTAATATTTTTTGGCTGATGAAAGGTAAGTGCTTTTTTATCTTTTGTTCGGCTGTTTTCTTTAAAGTAACTTGTATATTTAGTGTTGGTCGTATTAAAAACGCGTTTCATTTTTAAAGGTGAAACGTTTGCTGAGGTTATTGCTGATGATTTACTTTTTGCTAAAGACTGATCTGATTTCACTTCAATATAAGTATTTTCAGGCTCAACGAAAACACGCTCTCCGTTATAATAAAACATGCCATGAAAGCCATTAGGCGTAGTATCAAATCGACCGGTATTATTTGTGTTATCAACAGATACTCCCGAAAATGTTCTAATATTAGGATATTTTTTAGCAAGTCCCTCAGACATGACACTTTCTGATGTTAATTCAAAATTAACGAGTGATCCGTTTGGTAATGGCAAAGCTATCACTATCGTTTTTTCACTGCTAAATAAAGCGGTTTGTAGTTCAGGTGTATTGAGCGTTAATAAGCCTGAAGTAGTATCTTGATGAAAAATTCGTTTAGCTTTCACTGTAAGTTCTTGAGCATAAATCGATACTGAAAATACACTTTGTGTACATAATGCTAATACGCACCCAAAAGTAACCTTTTTCAATGATTTTGCTTTTTTCTGTAAATTCATACTGGCCACTCGATAGTAAAATAGTTATTTTTCATCAAAAGATATTATTAGTTGGAAAAGAATACGACGAGATTTCATCTTCTTGCCACTGTGGCTTAATTAACGCTTGATATAATTAATTAAGATTTTAACCTATTAGCTAAGACTAACGAGTATAGAACAAAAAAGCCACTGACAATGCAGTGGCTTTACTTTAAAGTTCGCTAATAGAGAGTAAAAAACAACTTATAAAAGCATTTACACAAGTTGCCCCTTTTTTAAGTCTGCTCTATCGGGTTATTAGCTAGTTCTTGTTTCTTTTTACGGCTGAAAACACCGCGTAAATCTTCAATAATCACGTATAAGCTTGGAATAAAGACTAACGTAACCACCGTGGCAAAAAGAACACCAAATGACAACGATACCGCCATTGGAATAACAATTTGCGCTTGTGCACTGGTTTCAAAAAAGATAATAGGCACTAAACCAATAAACGTTGTTAAAGAGGTTAGCATTATTGCTCTAAAGCGCTTAGTACCAGCATGAATAACAGCGTCTTTTAAACGCTCTCCACGTTTGCGCGCATTATTAACATAATCAACCATCACCAATGAATCATTAACTACAACTCCTGATGCCGCTAAAATCCCCATAATAGATAATGCACTTAAATCCATTCCGAGCATAAAGTGTCCGAATACAGCACCAATAACACCAAAAGGAATAACCACCATAATCATGCACGCTTGCGAGTAAGATTTTAATGGAATGGCAAGTAAAGAGAAGATAACCATCAACGAAATCATAAAGTCTCTGAATTGATCATCTGCGCTATCCATTTCTTCCTGAATACTTCCCGATAGCTCACTTTGAATATGCGGATACTGCCTTAATAGTTGAGGAATATAGTTATCGCGAATATCCTTGGCTATTTCAAATGGTTCAACTTGCTCAGAGTCAACACTCGCCCAAACATTAATCGTACGATTACCACCTTCACGACGAATAAGCGTAACACCATCAGTTAAGGATATTTCAGCAAGCTCAGATAGTGGTAACTCAGCGCCGCTAGACGTTTGAATCATCACATCATCAACATGGCCAATACTACTACGTTGATCAAGAGGATAACGTACCATCACTTTTATCTCTTCACTGTCACGTAAAATACGTTGTGCTTCAAGACCATAAAAACTATAGCTAACTTGTGACGCTACTTCAGCTAAGGTTAACCCTAAACTATAAGCTAAAGGTTTAAGCTCTAATTGAACTTCTTTAGCACTTGTCTGGCGAGAATCATTAACATCACCAACACCTTTTAACGAGTTAAGCTTCATTTTTAAGTCATTGGCTGCTGCTAGTAATTGTGCATCGTCAGTACTTTCTAATTTAAAAGCAACATCGCCATCATCACGACCACCGCCAAATAAATTATCACTGATCGATAACGATTTAACGCCAGGGTAATCAGGAATAGCTTTTCGCCATAAATCAGCTAATTCAAAAGTATTCATCGCCCTTTCTTTTGGAATAACTAACTTAATCATCACATTACCACTGGTACGGCTACGTAAATCAACCTGCATATCAGCAATCATTGAACTGCCATACTGCGCTTGAATATCATCATCAACTGCATAGAGAATACGTTCAATATTCAACAATACTTCCAATGTAGATTTCTCAGCAGCATCTACGTTCATTTCAATACTAACACTAGGAAAATCATGTGGGATTTGAGGTTGGCCGACATATCGAACAAAACCACCACCAAATAAACCGGCACTTAATAACATTAAGCTAATAAAAAACATTAAGACCGCATAACGATATTCAATACAAATTGTTAATGCTGGTCGATACATAGTGTCAATAAAAGCTTTTAATTTAATATCAATCCAACGACGAAGCCTATCTAGCGGATTTTTAGGATTAAATTTCTTTGTTTTCATTTTAACTAAATGCGCAGGTAAAATGAGTTTTGATTCGATAAGAGAAAAAATTAAACAAAGCACAACTACCGCACCAATAGCTTTACCGAATGCCGATGAAGGTCCTTCTCCAAAAAGGAAAGGCACAAATACCGCAATAGTAGTTAACACCCCAAAGGTAGCTGGCATAGCTACACGCTTAATACCGCGAATAACATTTTCAGTGGAATGCCCATGCTCTTCTATTTCATCATGCGCACTTTCCCCCATGACAATCGCATCATCAACAACTATCCCGAGTACAAGAATAAAAGCAAACAAGCTAATAATATTAATAGTGACACCAACAAACTCCATTGGCATAACTAGCAAGGTACCTAGGAAACACACAGGTAGTCCCATCATTACCCAGAAAGCTAAACGTACACGTAAGAACAGTGCTAGCATAATAAAGACTAATACCGCGCCGCTTTCCATGTTGCTTAACATCATGTTTAAACGGCCTTCAAGGTAGTAGGTCATATCAACCCATGTCTCTAACTTCACACCTTTTGGTAAAACACTGTCTTTGTTCTTTACATAACTATTAATTACTTGAGCAACATCAGTAATACTTTGATTGTCTGCAGCACCAATAAACAAGGTAACTGAATTCTTACCATTAAACTTAGAGTATTGAATGCCTTCTTCAAAGCCATCAATCACTGTAGCAACATCCCCTAATAATATTTTAGTACCATCAGCCAATGCAATAATAGGGATTTGTTCAAACTCATGACCACGATAAGCTTGATTTTCTACCCTAAGGTTTATATAACCATTTTCGGCACGAATTTGTCCAGCGGACATATTTCGAGATGAGCCACGTACAGCATTGGCTACATCGACAAAACTTAAACCATACTCTCTCAGTTTGTCCTTACTGACTTCAACAGAAATCTCGTAATCTAAGCCACTATAAATTTCAGAAATATTTATTTTAGGTAACTGTTGAATTTCATGATGAATTTTACGCCCTAGTTCTTTTAATTCACTATTCGTTAAATCACCATACAAACTAAGATACATTACCTCTTGGCGAAATTTTTCTCTTTCAACTTTAATGCGTTCCATGCCATCAGGGAAACTTGAAATGGAATCAATCGCTGATTTAATTTCTTCAAGTACCACTTGAGGATCGTAATCGAGCTCTACTTCAAAAAAACCATTGGAAAAATTTCTGTTAGAGTAAGTAATTACACGTTTAAGACCTTGCACTGTTTTCAGTGCCTCCTCGATCTTAATGGTAATACCTTCTTCTACCTCTTGCGGGGCTGCGCCAGGATATTGCGCAACATAGGAAACCCAGTTGATTTTTACTTGTGGAAACATTTGCTTGTCAATGGTTTTCATGGTTAGAAAACCACCAATTAAAATAAAAAACATTAACAAGTTAGCCGCTATACTATTACGAGCAAACCAAGCAATAATACCGGTATTAGTATCAATAGATTCATCAATTTTTTTCGATTTCTTCTCTGTCTTTTCATTACTTTCTGAAAGAGAATTCATACTTACTCTCCTTCATTTTCATTGATAACAACTTCAGCTGTTTCTAGCGAAGTGGCAACGTCATCATTTTGAGCTTCCTCTTCATTTATTAATGCTAACTTCATTCCTTCAACCGGGTAATCCAACGAAGAAGTAATCAACTGATCACCGTCAAGTAAGCCCTTATTGATGACGACATTGCCACCTTCTTGGCGAATAACATTAACAACAGCGTAATGAAGTTCAGATTCACTATCTAAAAGAGCCACTTGGTTATTATCGACTAAATATTGAGGAACAACACTCGCATTTTCAATGGTCATACCCAAAATTTTGGCTTTAACATAAGAGCCAAAACGTAGCGGCAGATCATGCGCTGTATTGCTATGATTTAAATAGTAGGGATCTTTAATTTCGGCTACTAGATAAGTCATCCGGCTATTATCATCAACAACCCCTTCACTTCTCACTATTTCTGCTTGCCATTGCAATTCTTCGCCCGCAAATGTGCCCGATAAATTAACGGTTGATTTTAACCCTTGATCAATTAAAAATTGTAACTGGTTATCAGCAACAGGTAGACGAACTTCTGCGATAGCGGAACCTAACAACATTCCTATTTCACTACCCACGCCAACAAAAGAACCTAAACCAATAGTTCGGCTATTAATCATAGCGTCATAAGGTGCTCTGACTTCTGTACGTTGTAAATTTCGTTCTGCACGCAAAATAGCTGCTTGTGCAGATTTTACATTCGCTAACTCTTGTGCAAGTTGTGGCTTACGTAAACTAAGCTCAGTCGGTGACGTATCAGTTATCTGTTGCCATTCTTGTTCAGCAACTTTACCTTGTGCCACTTCTGTTTCTAATGCCGCACGTGCAGAGGCCATATTTGCCTGAGCATCAATAAGAGCAGCATGATAATCGTTAGGATCAATACGCGCCAGAAGTTGACCTTTTTTGACCAGGCCTCCACGAACGAATTTATCACTTAACTCAACAACTTCTCCGCTAACCTGTGCAACAATAGTGGTCTCATATTTTGGTTTTACAACACCATAAGAGCTTACTTCTAGTGTCATTGGCATTACAGTAATATTTTCTACTGCAACAATTGGTCTATTATCAACTTCAGCTTTTTCTTCTGGTGGCTTTTTCATGCTTGAAAAACCAATAAAAGCACCAATTCCAATAGCTAAAATGGCAATAGGTATAATAATTTGTTTCTTACGAGCCACTGTTTAATCCCTTTTAAATATAGTTTTATTATTTTATACAGAAAATTAATATCAATAATCTGATTATTTGAATGAATAATAACGAATATGGTATAACGAAATTAACCAAACTTGTAACTGTTTATTACAAAAAACACGCCTATTTGTAAAACAAACCATAAAATAACATAAATTTAAATTTACTACTTATTTATCAAGTGATTACATCAAAATTTCAAGAAGATATTTTTAAATAAAAGTACCTTAAACTTAATATTAAAATCATTCATTGGCTTATTTCGCCACTTTTTAACTTTTCACAAACAATACCTGTTAAATTAACCACTTTTGTACCAAAGGATTAATCATGTTTAATAAAATAACCGATTTCTTTAATAACTTACTAGATACAGAAGATAACAAGGCTAAGTGTCAAATTTCTATCGAGATTTCATCTGCTGTATTACTTTGTGAAGTAATGCGCGCTGATGGTGTTTTTACCGAAAGTGAACAAGATATCTTGACCAACATTTTAATTAAGCAGTTCAACCTAAACGATCAAGAAGTAGAAACGGTTTTAGAACAAGCTTTTGTGTTAAGTGAAAATGCTAGTGATTTTTATCAATTTACCTCGAAATTAAATCAACATTATTCTTTAGATGAGAGGATCAAAATAGTATCGTTATTATGGCAGGTTGCATATGCTGACGGGGAACTAGCAAGTATTGAAGAACATATTATTCGAAAAATTGCTGATTTGCTTCATTTGAGACACAATGAATATATTGCGACTAAAATTGCAGCTGAACAAATCGCAAAGTGAATGCATTTACAGTCAAAATAATTTATTAATGCGTAAGAGAATCAGTTATTATACTCATAAATATTTTTCCTACTTATAACGGCATTTTTAATGACAGATTCAACTGAACAAACTTCCAACTCATCTCATGTTGAAATAGGAAAATACAATACACTTACTGTTGTTGCAGTAACCTCAAGCGGGGTTTACTTAGATGGTGGAGATTTAGGTGAAATATTACTCCCTAACCGACATGTACCAAGTGATTGTAAAATTGGCAATAGCATTAATGTTTTCATTTATTTAGATTCCGCAGAACGTATTTCAGCAACCACTGAAAAAGTACTTGGACAAGTAGGTGAGTTTGTTTCCCTAAAGGTCGTGCAGGTTAATAAAATGGGCGCCTTTTTAGACTGGGGCTTACCGAAGGATTTACTTGTTCCTTATAATCAACAACATACTGAAATGGAAGTTGGAAAGTATTACTTAGTGCGTATTTTTCTTGATCAACGCACAGACCGTGTTGCAGCATCGAGTAAACTTGATAAATTTATTGATATTTGGCCCGCCGAGTATCAACAAGGTGACAAGGTAAAATTAATTATAGGCGGAAAAACCGACCTAGGCTTTAAAGCAATAGTGAATAATTTACATTGGGGTTTACTATACGACAATGAAATTTTTCAACCATTACGTATTGGTAAAAAAATAGATGGCTACATCAAGCAAGTTCGTGAAGATGGTCGTTTAGATCTTATTTTAACCCGTGGTAGTAAAAATACAGTAAAGAGCTTTGCTGATAAGCTTATTGAAGCTTTACAAAAGAATAATGGTTTTCTACCACTGCACGACAAAAGTGCGCCTGAGTTAATTCAGAGAACGCTTGGGGTAAGTAAAAAGACATTCAAAGCTACCGTTGGTAATTTGCTGAAAAACGGTAAATTAACGATAGAAAAAGATGGGATTAGATTGAAGTAGTCAATCCTTTTGACTACTTTCATCTTTACAATTTAACGTAACATTGTAAACCAGCCCGTAAGCATAGGCAGTAAAGGAAGTGCAATAAACGCTACTAAAAGTAACGAAAGCAGACCTAAGCCTGTACTATCTTTAAAATCTTCATTCTGTGACATTTTGAGGACACCCTTGATAGGAAAAAAACAGGCGTAGTCTAACGACTAATAATACGAAAAAAAAGTTTTTTTTGATCTATATCAACTATAACAATCAGTGATATATCAAAATAAACTTACTCAGCATAAATGATCAATAGTAAATTTAGCCTTATATTCATTCCATATTTAATGAAATAGATAGTTATTATGTTTTAAAAAAACTGATATGCTTATTTATAAACTGATATTTAATATGCTAAAAATAAGATAAAACTCTTGCAAAAGTCATATAAAAAAAATAAAAAATCTGATGATGAATTATATCAACCTCATGTAATTGCTGTATTTTCCTTGGTTGGTGTGTTAATTCTTACCACTATGGGGATTATTGCATTATTCAATCAAACCTTTATCTTAGCTGTTACTTTATTTAGCGCTAGTTTGTTATGTTTTATCGGCTACTATATTTATAAAAAGTTTGATAATTCGATATTTAGCTCCGCGATTGTTCTATATTCACTTTATTCATTGATGTTTTACCTTGTTTATACTGGAGGGGTATCTCTATCTGGACCTTTATGGATATTTGTTATTCCCCCTATTTCATTATTCATCCAAGGTTTAAAATATGGCTTAGTCAATCTTGCGATGTTCGTTGTTGTTATTAGTATTATAATGTTTATGCCAACAGAACTTATTACTAATCCCCCATACAGTTTTGAGTTTAAGTTACGTTTATTATACTCATTTTTAACCGTGACAGCTCTCTCTGCATTGTATGAATACTCTAGAGAACGTTCATATAAGGGAGCATTAAGGTTAAGTGAAAAGTATCAACAACTCGCTAATTTTGATCCCTTAACTCAGCTATCAAATCGTCGTGGTGCCCTTGCTATTTTACAACAAGAACAAGCACGAATAGCACGTAAAGAAGATCCGTTATCTATTGTTTTATGTGACATAGATCATTTTAAAAAAGTGAATGATCTATATGGTCATAATGCTGGCGATACCATTTTAACAGCGCTAACAAAAATATTTACGGTTAATATGAGAGAGCAAGACTCTATTGCACGTTGGGGCGGAGAAGAATTTTTATTTATTTTGCCGCAAACAACAGCTGCCAATGCCAATGTTGTTGCCGAAAAAATTAGAGTTCAAATACAAAATCATATTAGTTATTATCAAGATAAAGAAATTAAAGTGACTGCTAGTATGGGTATTGAGCAATTCGATGGAACTAGAAGTATTGATGAAGTGATCAATAGCGCAGATAAACAATTGTATAAAGCTAAGGATACCGGCAGAAATCAAGTTTTTCCTAAACTATAAACTACCGATATATTGGTATATAAATTTTGAATCTAAGGTTTATATACCTAACTTTTAATTACTGTCTTGTCTTAACTTAGTGACTGGTCTTAACTTAGTGCGTAGTTTTAAAATCATTCAGGTTTAATAGCAACAATTTGTGCTATAGCTTGCTTCATATGGCTATCTTGTGCAGAAGAAGCTTTTCCTTCAAAGCTATGCAGTATTTTCCAATCAGCAAAAATTTCAAGTAGTTCATTAGGCTTCAATAAAAAATTAGGGTTTTTAGGCCTGCCTAACTTTGCTTGTTCTTCTGTGAAGGTTTCATAAATAATCATGCCCCCTGGTTTTATAGCAGCTTTAATCTGCGTCATCAGCGGACGATGTAAGTAACGAAAAACCATAATAGCGGCAAAGGTGTCTGCCTTTAATGGTTTATCGTTACCTTGATCAAAATGGTCTTGCTCAAAATCTACTTGCCAATATTGCGCTAGCTTTTGTTTATTTAGCTGTAAACGAATAACTGACTGCTCAACCTTTTTTAGTGATTCACCATTAATGTCAGCAAAAACAACATTAATATCATTCTCAAATACATGCAGACCATTTCGTCCTTCACCACAGGCAAGATCGAGTACCTGCGCTTTACTATCAAACGTTAGCAACTGCGATGACAATAAGTATTTATCTATTAATGATGAATGTTTCAAACCTAAATTCCAGCAGTCGCGTTAATACCAAGTCCATTAAGTTAGTTGCCACTCAGAGCTTGCCAGTGGTTTGAGAACAAATAGAATTTTTTACCTATAGTTATTCTATATGAAAGAAATTCTGTGCGGTTATCATATCACTGGAAAGCTCCCAAAGGGCGAGTCTAAAAGGTCTATATGCCGCGTTATTGATTTTGACAAGGGAATAACCATTCTCTTCAATCAATGCCTTGCCTCTAAACCTTTTAACTCTCGCTGAGTGAGAAGAAACTTATTGGAATTGGTATAATATTATATTTCAAAGTAATTGGTAAAAACTTTATAAAGTTCTGTCCCTTGATTCACACTTGCAGAAGCGAAATGTAAAATAGGAAGTACTTCTTTATCAAGAATAACATTATGTAATGGATTACCATCACCGTAATTATCCATTCTTAAAATACGTACTAAAGGTGAGCCTGCGGGCAGAGGTTTACCAAATTCTGCCAAATAATCTACCATACCGCCCATCGGAGAGTATAACGCTTTGTAGTCTTTTAAATAACAAGCGAAACGCGTCATTTCTTGAGGTTGGTACCCTAATGACTTAGCTTTTTGCAACGGTACATCTTCAGAAGTAATTTCTAGATCATTACTAATCGCAATAACACCTTTATATTGTAAATAACTTAAAATACCTAATGCGTCTTGATGCGCTACGTCTAAATCAATTTGTTCTTGAGAGCCTAACTCTACAGTAAAGCTTTCTTTGGCGAAGGCCCCCTCGCCCATAACAAAGTTTCTATCTAACTGTTTGTAGGCTTCTTGCAAACACCACCAAGGACAAAAAGTCGCTTCATCCATTGCGCCATCGAAATCATTAGGAATAAAAAGGGTATGAGGAATATCAAAATAGTTAGCACTTGCTTTAGCGTATTCAGGGCAATATAAATGTTTACTTGAAATAGGACCGGTATGCAAATCAAGCACTATGTCAGCTTGATGTGCCATACGTTGCAATTGATAAGCAATACGTTGGCCAGTAGTTAGCCCCCAAATATTATGATCTAACTTTTGTTCAATTTGATCGATTAATAATTTTTCAAACGCTACTCTGATTTCATCTTCACTCGCATCAATATTTTGCTGAGCGAAAGGCGCTATAATTGATTCATCAAAGTGATACATTCTATTCCAGTTCACCCCTGTTATAGGGTCAAATCGACCTAAAGTATATTCACCATTCTTATGGTTACAAGCGACAGGGTTAGCGTAAGGAACTAAGGTAATATCGCTTTGAATCTTGCAGTGTTTTAATAATTCAAGCAACTGAAAAATAACGGCATTACCTTGCACTTCAGCTCCATGCATATTGGCTTGAATATAAACATTAGGTGCGGTATCTGTTATATCAGAATGCGTATCACTTTTTTCACTTTCAAACGAATAAACGGGCACAGTTAACTTAGCGCCACTAGCCATTTCCCCAACGTGCATAATACTTTTTTTGAAGGTATTCATCATTTATCTCATTTCTTAATCGGTATAGGCAAAACTACGCGAACATTACTCGAATACTACTCGAATACTACTCGAATACTATGCAAGGTATGAACTCGCAGGTTTCGCAGGTCTAACTTCAACTAATTTATTTTCTTGAATTACATATTCCGCCGCCAGTTGGTGACATAAGAAAAACGGCATGCTTTCAGTAAATCCGTAAGCACCACAATAGCCAAAAACTAATTCATCACCGACCTTAACGTCTTCTGGTAAAGATAAGTGGCCAAGTTTATCCATACTCGTACAAAGTGGTCCATGTAAATCAAAATTCTGACTTGGTTCATTCGACTGACGAAGCAAGGTAACAGGAAAAGGTTGATCCGTTATTGCTGGGCGAATAAGGTGATTAATACCTGCTGCCAATACTAATTGCTCTTGACCATAATTAGTTTTTTTATCAATTACCGGAACAACATAATAACCACATTCAGCGACAGCAAAACGACCAAGCTCTAACCAAAGCTCGTCAACGCCAGCTTTGGCTTTAATATCGGCTAAATCAGAAATAATTTGCTGCCATGCTAGCGTTTTACCTTCGCCAAGATAATCGATACCTAAGCCACCACCTAAATCAAGAATTTTTAGCTTCATACCAATATCGTTGGCAAGTTCAGTGAGAGGCTTAACCATTTGTCCCCATAAGGAATACATTTTTTCGTTACTGAGCATATTGCCCCACTGAAAAATATGTAAACCACAAATATTTAATTCGGGATAGTCACTTACTTTAATGTTTTGCCATTCTTCTACCGACAAACCAAAAGGCGTTAAGCTATTACCACCTAATGGGTTTTTCTCACCATCAGGCCACTGTAATTGTACACGTAGTAATACGGTTGGTTTTTCACTACCTGACTGCTCCTTAACAACTTCATTAAGCCAGTTCAGTTGATTTAAGCTTTCAATCACAAAAGTACCGACACCTTTTTTAACAAAAGCATCAAGTTGTTTTTTAGATTTAGCCGGACCTGTATTCAAAATACGGCTAGGATTCACACCTTGTGCTAATACTTGTGATAACTCACCGGTGCTAGCAACATCAAAATCAAACCCTTCACTATCTAATGTTTGAATAACTTTAGATAAAGGATTAGCTTTAACAGCAAACCAAAGCTTAATCACATCTTGTTGCTGCAATGTCGCAAGGTGTTTTTTTAACGTATCTAATTGATAGACAAAATAGCCTTGTTCATCTTCTGGTGATTGATGGGCTAACAAAGTACTTTCAATATTGGTGTCGAACCAAGTGGGTTTAGTCATAATATTTCAATTCATTTATTACAATGTAAGTTTCAATTCATTATTATTAATAATCTAGCTTTAAGCTGTATATTTCAAGTTAAAAGCAAAAACACGGAATTGATCATCATCAATATTCCGTGCTTTTTATCCTTAAGCGTTTAGCCCATTCTTTGAAAATTCAAATGTTTTCCCAAGAACTTATAAGTACTTTAACGCTTAACTTGAGCTATACAGCAACAAGTTGAACAATTAACGAAGGATAGATTCTAACTCTAATGCCGCATCACTTTGTTCATCACGATACTTAACGATCAAAGCACATGCCATGTTCAAGCCTTGTGCTTGCGCCCAATCTCCTTTTACAGGGCGAGTGCCCGGAACAACAATAGCATTTTCTGGAATTTCAGCGCCTTTTTCACGCATCACTTCATTAACACAATCATATACTGGTACTGATTTAGATAATGAAACACCTGGTGCTAGTACAGCGCCTTTTTTCACTACAATACCTTCAACAATAACAACACCGGCACTCAAGAAAGCATTATCTTCAATAATTACTGGGCTAGCACCGATTGGCTCTAATACACCACCAATTTGAACCGCAGCTGAAACATGAACATTTTTACCAATTTGAGCACATGAGCCAATTAGAGCATGGCTATCAACCATAGTACCCGTATCAACAAATGCACCAACATTGATATAAGCTGGTGGCATAATAATTACGCCTTTAGCAACATGAGCACCAGCACGTACAGATGAACCACCCGGTACTAAACGAACACCATCCTCAGGTGTAAACTGACGAGCAGGTAAATTATGTTTATCAACAAAGCCTAAATAGTTATCACCAAAAGCAATGTTTTCACCCGCTTTAAATGCAGCTAAAATACCTTGTTTTACTTCAACATTGGCATGCCAATTACCGTTTTCATCTTGAGTTGCTGCGCGTAGTGCACCAGTTTCTAATTGTGCTATTACATCTTGCCAATTCATGCGATATTCCTATTTTCATGTGTATTTATAAAAGAAGATTGATTAGCTTGCACTAACCATTGGTTAATTTTTTCATCAAATGCCAATAACTCTGTATTATCGGTTAATTCAAGGTGTGTTAATGGCGCTCGCAATATCGGTGTTTTAATATTTTGTTGCTGCTGCATTAACATTTTGACTGGGATTGGATTGGCAACACAAAATAGTGCTGCTACAGCCCTGTTCCATAATGGAAACATAGTGTTGGTTTGCCCAACTAAACATAGTTGAACATACGTTTGTGTTGCTTGAGGCCATGCATTAGCGCAGACCGAGACTAAACCTTTAGCACCTGCTGGTACTAGATACGGCAACATGGCATCTTCACCACTGTAAAGTGCTACTTCTGGGCATTGTTCACGGTAATTAAGAAATTTATTTAAATCGCCACTCGCCTCTTTCATTGCCCAGAAATTTGGATGATTTTGCAAATTTTGTAAGGTTTCAACGGGAATTTCCACGCCACTACGAGAAGGCACGTTATATAACATACAGGGAAAATTTGCGGTATCTAGTAGCGCTTTAAACCATTGAGTTTGACCAACTACACCAGGCTTGGCATAAAGTGGGGTTCCAAGCAAAAAGCTATCAATAGGTAACGTGTTGCAGTATTTAACCCAGTTGATTTGTTCTGGTAAATTAGAGCCGCCAACAGCAACCATTAACGGTGTATTAAGCTGTAGATTACAAACAAACTCAACAATACTCATCTGCTCATCGCGGGTTAACGCTAAACCTTCACCTGTGCTACCAAGTAACAATATGCCGTTACCTGCGTCAGCTTGTGCTATCGCGATTTTTTCTAGGCTAGTAAAGTCAATTTGATTGTTTTCTAAGAATGGCGTCACTAAAGCTGTCCATAAAGAACAAGCATCAACGCTTGTGGTACCAATAGACTGGGAATTTATATTTGTAGGTAATTGTGTATTCATTGCTCTCGAACTCATAATTTTTGTATTGGCCTAGGCGCAATACAAATTAGTTCGGAGAGCTTTAAGGTATTCACAAAAAAGAGCTGAGTATAACAACCTTCATATTAAGGATATTATTGGCTTTTATGCAAAGACCAGAAGCTCTCCACTCAATTATAACCTACCCTATATTAAGGTAGGTCAATATCAGTGACAGTTGTCGGGATTCAGCCCTTAAACCTTGGCAATAAACTAAGGTAAACAACCGATAAGTGTTTTATCAAACAAATACTTATCTCGGCGCTAATCCCCCTCATTACTATTATCAGATTTTGATCTCTGTGCAAATGACATTGCAATAATAACTACCTGGTTAACGCTCCTCTTCTGGCCCCTTACCTCATCATTCTTAATACTTTGCCTGTATTGCCATCACCAATCGTCGTCATCATTTATAAAATATAAACGCTGCTGACATATACCGTGATGGTTTAGCTAAAATATCAATAATTTAGAGGTGAACTTCTGATATAAAATCAAAAGTCAGAATTAGGGACGGCGCTATTTAAACATTGTTATCGCTTTTCTGTCAATATCGAAATATTCAGACTATAGAAAAAACATCGAATACAGTAGAATACTATCTTCTATCTTATTCACTGTTAATTATCTTTATGTCAACTTCAAACATCAGCCAAATACTAGTACGCAATAGTGAACTGTTATCAGCTAAAACACCTTTATTTATTAACTTAATGGCAGATGGCTTTATTGAAAACTATTTACTCGACAATCCGAATGCAAAAATAAGTTGTCACAATACTAATTTTTTTGATTATGAAGCAATAAAGAATAAATATAATAGCCAGATTAACACCAGTTTTAATAGTGAATATAAAACGGCACTAGAACACGATTTAGTCATTATTAACTTTCCTAAAAGTAAAGATGAACTTGCCTTTACTTTTGCGATGATTGCACCTTATTTAAGCGACAATGCTAAAGTTATTTTAGTGGGAGAGAAAAAAGGTGGCATACAGTCTAGCCCCAAATTGACTGAGAATTTTCTACAGGGTTGTCAAAAAGTTGATGCTGCGCGTCATTGTTTAATTTTTGCCGGTATAGTTAACGCTGAAAATCTAAATAAGAATTTCAATATCGAAGACTGGTTTAAAACCTATCAAATTAATATTAACAATATATCGCTTACTATCGCTTCATTACCGGGTGTTTTTAGTCAGAAAAAACTTGATGTCGGCACCGCATTATTATTAGATAACTTGCCTCAGTCTATGCAAGGAAAGGTGTTAGATTTTGGTTGTGGTGCCGGAGTTATTAGCTGTTTCATTGGCAAGAAATTTGAATCTACCCAATTAGACTTACTTGATGTAAGCGCCTTAGCAATAACATCAGCCCAAAGAACACTGGCGTTAAATAATTTGTCGGGTAATGTTTTTGCTTCAAATAGTTTATCTAACGTAGCAGGAAAGTATCAACATATAGTCTCAAATCCTCCCTTTCATCAAGGAACAAAAACCAGCTATCAAGCGAGTGAAGATTTTTTAAGGGGAATTAAGTCTCACATTATTCCCCGTGGAGACATCACCATAGTTGCTAATAGTTTTTTACAGTACTTACCAATAATGCATGAGCATATTGGTACAACAAAGCGATTAATCAGTAAGCAGGGATTTAACATTTACCACTGCAAAAAATAATTAATGGCCAACCCGACTTGATAAATATATTTTTTTCAGCGATTGTTATGCCATGAAAACAAAAAACAAATTAATATCTAATCGAAAATTTATATTCGCCAGTATTTTGGGCGTCGCTTCTTTCGTGTTGATCGTTATTCTAACCAGTATTATTTATATTGTAGAAACTCAAGAAGAATTAAAGTTAGAAAAATATACGCGTGCTTGGGCCAAATCTTTAGCTCAGGCAAATGTTACCTATTTAGTGGACAATACCAAAGGTGCAGAAAAGAAAGCAAACGCTAACCTAAAGAAACTCGTAACAGCTGACTACATTAATTATATTCATATTTATAAAAAAGGGAGTACTGAAACAACTTACTTTACTGGATTTAATAAAAGCATCTACCATCCAGCTATTCCAAGTAAGATCAATCAATTAAATGAGTTGTTAACGCTTAAAAATCAAGAGAATAATTTAGAGTTAGTTGTAGAAATAGAACAAAACAAAAACATTGTTGGCTATTTATACATTCAAGCAAGTAAAAAAAATATTCATGATTTTATTAGAGAGTTAACCTTCACTGCTATTCTATTTTTCTTATTTGGTTTAACCCTCTTTTTAATATTAGCCTCTTACATTAAAACTAAAATTAATCAATTGATTACAACCTTAGTTGAATCACTACAAGAAATATCACACAGTAAAAACTATGATGAAAGAATTGAATCTCTCCCATTTATTGAGTTTGATATCTTAGCCCAAAATATTAATGTTTTATTAAATAGAACGTCAAAACACATTACTAAAAAAGATGACACACACCAACAAGCGTTATTACAAAATAATATTTTGGCAGAAAAAGTACAGGCTAGAACGAATGCTTTGAAAGAGTCTAATCAGGAATTACTTTCAACCCTAGAAAAATTACATCAATTTCAAGGACAGTTAGTCGAAACTGAGAAAATGGCTTCTCTAGGAGATATGGTTGCAGGTATTGCCCACGAAATAAATACCCCGATTGGTTTAGGTATTACGGCTTCAACATTAATGAATGACCGTCTGATGGAAATAAAAAGAGCTTTTGAAGATAAAAGCTTAAAATCAAGTCAGCTGAAAAAGTTTCTAACGCAAGGCGAAGAAAATATAGAAATGATTTACCGAAACCTAGACCGTGCAGCAAAACTCATATCTAGCTTCAAAAAAGTAGCGGTTGATCAATCTAGCACTGAGACAAATATTTTCAATTTTAGAGTTTTACTTGATGAAGTATTCATCACCTTAAAAATGAGGCTACATGAACAGCACATCAACCTTATTATTAACTGTCCTGAAAACCTTATTGTTGAAAGTAAAGCCGGACAAATTAACCAAATATTAGTTAACCTTATTTTAAATTCAATTATTCATGGTTTTGAAGATAAGCCCGATGGTGAAATAAATATATCGGTATTCTATCTAAGTGATCAAGTACATATCAGCTATAAAGACAATGGGGTTGGTATTAATGAAAGTGTAAAAGCAAAGATTTTTGCTCCTTTTACCACAACTAAACGTGGCAGTGGTGCTAGCGGTTTAGGGCTTCACTTAGTATTTAATATTGTGACTCAAGCGTTAAATGGGCATATCGATTTTGAAAGCGAAATAGGTGAAGGCACTAAATTTAATATTACTTTTCCTGCTTTACTCTCGTCAGAGCAATAAATAAGAGTAATAATTTGCAATATAATTGTTATTTAATTTAGACTTAGTTAACATGGTTTACAAAATGTTAACCATACTTTCACTATAAAAACACAATAGATATAAAATTGTATACTTATATTAAAAATTTGCTTAAACATCTCTATTAAATTAACGGAATTGACATGGAAAACTATCAAATACTCATAGTAGAAGATGAAGACGTTACACGTTTCAATTTGCGCAATTTGTTTGAGGCTGAAGGCTATAAAGTCTTTGAAGCGTTTAACGAAGAAACTATGACCACCATGCTTAGTCAGAATGACATAAATCTAGTTATCATGGATATTAATCTGCCAGGAAAAAATGGTTTATTACTGGGCAGACAATTAGCGAGTAATAAAAACTTAGGATTAATTTTTCTAACAGGTCGTGATAGTGATATTGATAAAGTGTTAGGACTAGAAATAGGTGCTGATGATTACCTAACGAAACCATTCAATCCTAGAGAATTAACCATTAGAGCTCGAAATATTCTTAATCGTATTGGTAATAATAAAAACGAAATAGAGTTAGAACAGCCTATTGTCACTTTTAATGAGTGGAAATTAAACGGAAACTCACGAGAAATGACAAGCCCTACAGGCGATGTTATTCCTATCCCTCGCGGTGAATATAGAGCATTACGTTTATTAATAAAAAATCAAGGTAATATAGTTTCTAGACAAGAGTTAATTAAAGAAATGACTGGCCGTGATTTACGAGATAATGACAGAACTGTTGATGTAACCATTAGACGATTACGTAAACATTTCGAATCAAATAATAATACCCTCGAATTAATAAATACAATACACGGAGAGGGATATCGTTTTGTAGGAAACGCAAAATAACCTTACCTGCCTTAATATAAAAGTTAACAATTAATAAGCTATAAGCCAGCTAACCAATCATCAAAAGCCGCTATCGCTTGTTTATTGTGGATTTTAAGCTCAGCTAATTGATGAGCTTTGTCACTTGCATTTGTTGTTGTTTTTTCCATTTCTTTTAAACGTGAATGCAATGATTTTAAGCCAACACTACCTGCTGCACCTTTCATTTTATGGCAATGTTCTTGCCATAATTGTGAGTTATCAAACAACAATGAGCTTTCTATATCATTAAGATATAAAGCCACTTGTTGAATATAAAGCTCAAACATTTGTTTTACTACACCATGACCTAAACGTTGTACATAGTCATTCAGAAGCTCTTTATCCAATTGTATTAACTCATTACTTTCATTCATAAATTGTCTACTACCTTATTTATATTGCGCGAATTAATAATACCATTTTCATTAATTAAGTGAACAATTTAATACGTAGAAATGATCACATAGCTAGTGAGATTGGTATTAATTAATCAAATGTTAGTTTACTGCAATTAATCGTAAGCTAATATTTGATTAATTTTGAAGTAGTATGGCTATAAAAAATAAGATAGAATGTGCGGCCTTGAATTTACTTGTTGCGCGGTTATTTAGCTATCATCACGCAGCCTTAGTTAAGTAGCTATAGCTTAAAAAAGCGGAGTCACAATGCCGACAACGATGCCTGATATTGCCAACCATACCACAGCCCAAACAGAAGGAACACTTGACTGGGTTGGAATGAGCAATATTGAAATGCCAATGATGGTCGCCTCAAAAGGCCAGAGCGAACGTATGGTTTCAGCCCATATTGATGCATTTGTTAATTTAAAAGAAGCTCAGGCAAAAGGCATTCATATGTCACGCCTTTATTTACTTCTCGATGAATTATCAACCAGCGACGTACTAAACTATCAAAGTTTAGTAACACTTCTTGACGGTTTTATTAGTAGTCATAGTGATTTGAGTGATCAAGCAAAAGTTACTTTTAATTTTGATTATCACCTACGTAGAAAATCTTTAATTAGCGGAAAAGAAGGTTGGAAGGCTTATCCTACCACCTTAGTAGGTCATTTTAATCAAGGTAAGCTTGATATAGAAATGTCTATTGATGTACCTTACTCGTCTACTTGTCCTTGCTCTGCAGCTTTAGCAAGACAGCTAATTCAAAAAGCATTTCAGGATAAATTCAACGATACAAACGTTGATTTAGATTCAATTCATGAATGGCTAGGTACAACCGAAGGTATTGTTGCTACACCGCACTCTCAACGCTCTGTTGCACAAGTGAAAGTAAAACTTAATAGTGAGATCAACGATTTTCCTATTACAGATTTAGTTAATTTAATTGAAAATTCATTAAAAACACCAGTGCAAGCTGCTGTAAAACGTGAAGATGAACAAGAGTTTGCTCGTCTTAATGGTCAAAATCTGATGTTCTGTGAAGATGCTGCACGCCGTTTGCAATACAGTATGAATCAAGCAGAAGGCTATGATGATTTCTGGTTGAGAATAAATCACCTTGAATCGTTACATGCACATGACGCAGTTAGTGTAACCACTAAAGGTATCGCTGGCGGTTATCAACCTTAATCCCAAAGTATAAACCTAACAGTTTATAAAATAGCGCTTTAAGCATATTTCCTAAAAAGCCTCGACAATATTGTTGAGGCTTTTTTAATGGAAAACTATAAGTCCCGCTATTTATTCCCTCGATGTATATAGAAATCTCTTTGCTTTTTGTCAACTACAATAAATAAATCTTTACTATATTTATTCGCTACTTCAAATGGATTAAAAAGTAACTTATAATTCTTTTGTGATTTATACTAAATGGCATAATTTAATCTATATATAAACCTCTTCTCTTAAGTCACTATAAGTCCATGAATATACTAGTATAATTAAATGATAAAATAAAAAATAGCATTAAAATAGTTTTTTTAATAACAACTTATCTTCGTATATATTCAAATAATATGCATATATATTCACAAAAAGATTGACTAAAAATCATTTTAAGCGTACTTTTGCCGGCCGCTTTAAATAATGATTTTCATTAATGGCATATCGTCCCGTAAAGACTCGGTAGAAGTCTGACGTTCGATGCTCAAAAAATTCTAAATGATGTTCTGAAGGATCAGCAGTATACATTTTGAGCATTAAAAATATATGACTTAATTAGCAAACAAAATTTAGCTAATAAAATAGTTTGATGAAATAGGAATACGCAATGAATGATATGAGCAAAAAATCCCAAGGCCTTTACCGCCCAGAATTTGAACATGACAGTTGTGGCATTGGCTTTGTCGCTAATCTAAAGGGTAAAAAATCTCACGATATTATCGAAAATGCACTCACTATGCTGAGCTGTATGGAGCATCGTGGTGGTACTGGATTCGACGTAAAAAGTGGAGACGGTGCCGGTATACTTATTCAAATACCACACGACTTTCTAAGCCAAGAAATGGCGACCTTAGGATTAACGTTACCTGATGCCGGAAACTACGGTGTTGGTATGATTTTCTTTCCAAAAGATCTTGAGCTGAGCAAAACCTGTAAAGAAACGTTAAACCAAAATATCTCTGAATTAGGTTTATCTTTATTAGGTTACCGTAGTGTCCCTGGCGATAATTCAATGCTAGGTGCTGCTTCACTTGAAACTGAGCCTAACATTGAACAAGTATTCATTGCTAAGCCTGCTGAATTAACAGCACAAGAATTTGAACGTAAATTATTTGTTTTACGTAAGTATACTTCTCATCAAATTAATAATAGTCAAATCACTGAACGAGATGAGTTTTATGTCACCTCTATGTCATCACTAAAATTGTTTATAAAGGACAATTTACTACTGAGCAAGTTCGCCAATATTATTTAGATCTGCAGGACGAACGCACTATCTCAGGCCTAGCGATGTTCCATTCTCGCTTCTCAACAAACACTTTCCCAGCATGGCGCCGTGCTCAACCATTCCGCTATATTGCGCATAATGGTGAAATCAACACAGTACGCGGTAACATTAACTGGATGAACGCACGTGAAGCATTATTTAGTTCAGTAAACTTTAGTGATGCTGAATTAAAAATGTTGAATCCAATTTGTAATAAAGACAATTCAGATTCAGCCAACCTTGATATGGCGATTGAATTACTCGTATTAAGTGGTCGTTCGCTTGCACAAGTTATGATGATGATGGTTCCAGAAGCTTGGCAAACACAAGCAGATATGGATCCAACTAAACGCGCATTTTACGAATACTATGCTTGTATTATGGAGCCTTGGGATGGCCCTGCTTCATTATCTTTTACCGATGGTAACATTATTGGTGCAACTCTCGATCGCAACGGTTTACGCCCTTCTCGCTACTTATTAACCGAAGACGGCACCTTGGTTATGGGTTCTGAAACAGGCACATTATGTGTAGACCAATCAACGGTTGTTGAAAAAGGTCGCTTACAGCCTGGTAAAATATTTATTGCCGATTTAAATCAAGGTCGCATCATTAGTGATGATGAAGTGAAAACTCAAGTGAGTTCAGCACAACCTTATGGCAAATGGTTAGAAGAAAATAAAGTTGAATTAGACCAATTGCCTTTACCAGCAAGATCTAATGCGCAACCACCGTTAAAAGAACTACGTAAAATACAAAAAGCCTTTGGTTATACTAATGAAGATCTCAACTTAATCCTTGCGGGTATGGTTGGTACATCAAAAGAGCCATTAGGCGCTATGGGTACAGATACACCTTTAGCTGTGCTATCACATCGTCCACAACAACTTTCGCATTACTTTAAACAGTTGTTTGCACAAGTAACTAACCCACCAATAGATCCTATTCGTGAAGAGTTAGTGATGTCATTACGTGGCTACATTGGTAGGTCACTTAATCTACTTGATGAAACTGCAGGTCATTGTCACAAAGTTGAAATTGAACAACCTGTGCTAACCAATGAGCAGCTGCTTAAGTTACAACATATCGATAATAATCATTTACAGTCGAAAACCATCAGCATCACTTTTAAAGCAAGTGGCGGACCTGGCGCACTTAAAAGAGCACTTGACCGTATTTGTTTATACGCAAAAAATGCGGTTGAAGATGATTATGAAATCTTAATTTTAAGTGACCGTCAAGTTGACAGTGATCATGTCGCTATACCATCTATTTTAGCTACAGCAGCCGTTCACCATTACTTAATTCGCGAGAAGTTACGTTCGTCTGCCGATATTATTCTTGAGTCTGCTGATATCCGTGAAACACATCACTTTGCTGCGGTCATTGGTTATGGTGCCGCTGCCGTTAACCCATATTTAGCATTAGAAAGTATGTATGGTTTACGTGACGAAGGCGTACTTGATAGCAGTTTATCAAATGAACAGATTACCGCTAAGTACACTGCAGCAGTAGGTAGTGGTTTATTGAAAACCTTCTCTAAAATGGGTATTTCAACATTACAATCTTACTTAGGTGCACAAATATTTGAAGCCTTAGGTATTAACTCTGATGTAGTTGACGAATACTTTACGGGTACCGTTAGTCGTATTCAAGGCTTAAGCCTAGATCAAATCGCTCAAGAAGCACTTTTACGTCATCGTGAAGGTTTCCCTGAAGCGAATCGTATTGCTATTGAAAACTTACTACCAACAGGTGGTGAATATTCATGGCGTAACGATGGCGAACGTCATCTATTCAGTCCAACGGTTATTCGTTTACTTCAGCATTCAACGGCAAGTAACAATACTAACCAATTTAAAGAATATGCAAAAACAGTTGATGATCAAAGTAAAGACGCGTTTACCCTACGTGGATTACTTGATATCAGCAGTGATCGCCCTTCGATTGATATCAGTGAAGTTGAACCTATTGAAAATATTTTCAAACGCTTTGCTTCAGGTGCTATGTCATTTGGTTCAATCTCGTGGGAAGCTCACACTACGTTAGCTATTGCGATGAACCGCATTGGCGGTAAGAGTAACAGTGGTGAAGGTGGTGAAGATCCAATTCGTTTTACGCCGTTAGAAAATGGCGATTCAATGAACTCACGTATTAAGCAAGTAGCGTCTGGTCGTTTTGGTGTTACCAGTCATTACTTAGCTAACGCTGATGAATTACAAATTAAAATGGCGCAGGGCGCTAAACCAGGCGAAGGTGGACAATTACCTGGCGATAAAGTAGATGCTTGGATTGGTAAAACACGTGGTTCAACACCAGGTGTGGGTCTTATTTCACCGCCACCACATCACGATATTTATTCAATTGAAGATTTATCTCAGCTTATTTTTGATCTTAAAAATGCTAACCGTGAAGCACGTGTTAACGTTAAATTAGTATCAGAAGCAGGTGTTGGTACTATCGCTTCTGGTGTAACGAAAGCTTACGCTGACGTAGTATTGATTGCCGGTCATGATGGCGGTACTGGTGCATCTCCATTAAGTTCTATTAAACATACGGGCTTACCATGGGAACTTGGTCTAGCTGAAACACATCAAACATTAGTACGTAACAAGTTACGTAGCCGTATTACGGTACAAACTGATGGACAGCTTAAAACTCCTCGTGATTTAGCAATAGCGACGTTATTAGGTGCAGAAGAATACGGTATGGCAACTACAGCACTTGTTGTTGAAGGTTGTATTATGATGCGTAAGTGTCACTTAAATACTTGTCCAGTTGGCATCGCCACACAAGATAAAGGTTTACGTGATAAGTTTACTGGTCGTGCTGACATTCTAGTTAACTTCTTCACCATGATGGCTGAAGGTCTGCGTGAAATCATGGCAGAGCTTGGCTTTAAGAGTATTGAAGAAATGGTTGGTCAAACGCAGTGTCTTAAACAGCGTGAAGATGTAGACCATTGGAAATATAACGGTGTTGATTTAAAACCACTACTTCATAAAGAAGAATGTGGTGAGAATGAAACATTGTATAAATCAATTGAGCAAAAACATTTGATTCACGACATTATTGATCGCCAAATGATTAAAGATGCGCAAGCTTCGCTTGAGTCACAAACAAGTGTTTCACTTGAATATGACGTAATCAATACCGACAGAACAATTGGTGCCATGGTTTCTAACGAAATATCTAAGAAATATGGCGCAGAAGGCTTACCAGAAAACACTATTAACGTTAAATTTAATGGCTCTGCTGGTCAAAGTTTCGGTTGTTTCTCTGCGAAAGGCTTACGCTTTGAGCTTGAAGGTGATTCAAACGATTACTTTGGTAAAGGTTTATCGGGTGCAAACCTTATCGTTTACCCAAGTAAAGAAGCTAAGTTCTCACCACGTGACAACATTCTTATTGGTAACGTAGCCTTCTTTGGTGCTACTTCTGGTACTGCGTTTATTCGTGGTGTTGCTGGCGAACGTTTCTGTGTACGTAACTCAGGTGCTACCGCAGTTGTTGAAGGTATCGGTGATCACGGTTGTGAATACATGACTGGCGGTAAAGCCGTTATATTAGGTTCAACAGGTCGCAACTTTGCTGCTGGTATGTCTGGTGGTGTTGCTTATGTACTTGACGTAAATAATGACTTCGCGCCTAAATGCAACATGGAAATGATTTCATTAGAAACCGTTGACACAGATGCTGAAAGCCTTGAATTAAAAGCATTAATTACTGAACATTTCGACGCTACTGGCTCAGATGTTGCCAGTGAATTATTAGGTGATTGGAACAACAGTGTTAAGCGTTTTATAAAAGTAATGCCTGTTGATTACAAACGCATGCAAGGTTATATGAATGACGTACGTGAAAGCGGTAAGTTTGAGTCAGAATACGACATCGCCGTTCAAGCATTCGATATCCATTTAAACAAATTAGCTAGCGCAAAAGCTTAAGCTGACAAGGAGAATATATTATGGGAAATCCAACAGGGTTTATCAACGTAGGTCGTGCCTTGCCAACTGAACGTAACGCAGGTGAACGTTTAATTGACTGGCTTGAAGTATATGAAGAAATTCCACTTAAAGACGTAGAAAAGCAAGCTTCTCGTTGTATGGATTGTGGCGTTCCTTTTTGCCAATCGGCAAAATCTGAATTTGCACCAGTAGTTGCTGGTTGTCCGGTAAACAACATTATTCCTGAATGGAATGACTTAATTTACCGTGGTCGTTGGAAAGACGCGATTGAGTTATTGCATAAAACCAATAACTTCCCTGAGTTTACAGGTCGTGTATGTCCTGCGCCTTGTGAAGGTGCTTGTGTACTAGGTATTAACGAAGACCCAGTTGCTATTAAGCTTCACGAAAAAGAAATTATTGACCACGCATTCAAAGAGGGTTGGGTTGTTGCTCAACCACCATCTGCACGCACAGGTAAAACGGTTGCAGTAATTGGTTCAGGTCCTGCGGGTCTTGCTGTTGCTGCCCAGCTTAATAAAGCAGGCCATATGGTGACTGTTTATGAACGTGCCGATAGAATTGGTGGCTTGTTAATGTACGGTATTCCGAACATGAAACTACAGAAAGAATTAGTTCAACGTCGTGTTGATATCTTAGCGGAAGAAGGCATAGTATTTGTTACGAATACTGACGTTGGTACAGACGTTAGTGTTGAACAGCTTGAGACTGATTTTGATTCAGTAGTGTTATGTGTTGGCGCAACCGTGCCACGCGATTTACCGGTTGAAGGCCGTGAACTTAATGGTGTTCATTTTGCTATGGACTTCTTAAAAGCCAACACTAAGAGTTTGCTAGACAGTGAGCATAAAGATGGCCAATTCATTAATGCCGCCGGCAAAAATGTAGTGGTTATTGGTGGTGGTGATACAGGTACCGATTGTATTGGTACTTCATTACGTCACAAATGTGCAAGTGCTATTCAGCTTGAAATTATGCCTCGCCCACCTGAAGCGCGCGAAGAAGCTAGCAACCCATGGCCACAATGGCCAAAACGTTTGCTAGTTGATTATGGCCAAAAAGAAGCGATTGCTATTCAAGGACAAGATCCTCGTCAATACTTGGTAATGACGAAGAAAATTGAAAGTGATGGACAAGGTAATGTTAAAGCAGTTCACACTGTTGATATTACTTGGGAACGCAATGACAAAGGTCAAATGTTCCCACAAGAAGTTGCTGGTAGCGAAAAAGTAATTCCTGCTGATATCGTACTTATCGCAATGGGCTTTATGGGTCCTGAAGGTGGTTTGATTGAGCAATTTGGTCTTGAGCAAGATAGCCGTTCAAACATCGCTGCAGAATACGACAAGTTTGCTACCAGCAAGCCAGGTATCTTTGCTGCAGGTGATGGTCGTCGTGGTCAAAGCTTGATCGTTTGGGCAATTGACGAAGGTCGTCGTTGTGCACGTGAAGTAGACATTTACCTTATGGGAAGTAGCTACCTGCCGTAAATAATGAACTAACAAGCTTCATTTTAAAAACAAGTTATCCTCCGTCTAATTCTATGGCGGAGGGTATTAAGTTTAATACTTCATCTCCCACACTATAAAATCCTTCTATACCTCGAACTTTTATTCTGCGTCCCATAGCAGTCAAATTCACCTTTTTTATCAACCTTAATAATACCAATCTAACTAACTATGTGATCATTTCTACTTGTTAAAATCACCAACTACATCGTTATTTATTTAATAACTGGTTGTTCACTTAATTAATGAAACGGGTATAAAAACAGTTTTACATTCCATATGCGGAGTTATTTTTTACGCATTTCCAACCAAATCAATACCTGACGGTACTATTATCGATAAACCGCAGTAAAATATATAAATCATAAACTTATCATAGTTTTTGAAAAAATAAATTCGTAAAAACACTTAAATAACGTAAATAAAATACGAGTAAAAGCTCTAGTATTTATTGACCTTACACCTAAAAATAAGTAGTGTTATCCTCCCCTTCTTGGGTCAAAACGGAATAGTAAACGCTTTTTCTTACCTCGATTCCTTTATTCTGTTACCAAGTAGATATTTTTTAGGAGACAATAATGCAGCTTTATGATCATAGCGTTCAACGCGAAAATTGTGGCTTTGGTTTAATAGCCCATCAACATGGCGAAACGAGTCATAAACTAATTAAAACCGCTATTTCAGCGCTTGACCGTATGCAACATCGAGGCGGTATTGCTGCCGATGGTAAAACAGGTGATGGGTGTGGTTTATTATTGCAAAAACCAGATACTTTTTTCCGTGCTGTCGCTGAAGATAATGGTTGGAAGCTGGGGAAAAAATATGCCGTAGGTATGATTTTCTTAAACCCAGATCCTGTAGTAGCTGCATTATCTAAAAAGATACTTGAAGAAGAATTTGCAGATGAAAGTTTAACCTTAGTTGGCTGGCGCACTGTGCCGACAGATACCTCAGTATTGGGCCAAGCAGCAATCAACAATATGCCTGCAATTGAGCAAGTTTTTATTGATGCTCCTCCCGGTTGGCGTAATCGTGATTTAGAACGTCGTTTATTTATGGCTCGTCGCCGTGCAGAAAAGCGTATAACCGATGATGTCTTTTATGTCGCCAGTTTATCTTGTTTGGTAACTATCTATAAAGGCTTAATGATGCCTATAGATTTACCAAATTTTTATTTAGATCTTGCCGATATCCGCATGAAAAGCGCTATTTGTGTATTCCATCAACGTTTTTCAACGAATACATCGCCACAATGGTATTTAGCACAACCTTTTAGATATCTCGCACATAATGGTGAAATAAATACCATTAAAGGTAACCGTCAATGGTCGCGTGCTCGTTCTTATCGCTTCAAGTCGCCTTTATTACCTGATTTAAAAGATGCCGCGCCATTTGTTGGTCAAGCAGGTTCTGACTCTTCTTCGTTAGACAACATGCTTGAACTGTTTCTTGCTGGTGGTATGGACTTATACCGAGCTATGCGTTTATTAATGCCACCTGCATGGCAAAATAGCACCTTAATGGATGATGAATTACGTGCTTTTTATGAATTTAATTCCATGCATATGGAGCCTTGGGATGGACCTGCAGGCGTAGTAATGACGAATGGTCGACATGTCGCTTGTAACCTCGATAGAAATGGCTTGCGCCCTGCCCGCTACGTTATTACTCGAAATGGTTTTATTACCCTCGCATCAGAAGTCGGCATTTGGGACTATGGCGAAGATGAGGTTATTGAAAAGGGTCGTGTCGGTCCTGGTGAAATGTTAGCGCTTGATACCTATACAGGTAAACTATTTAATTCAAATGATATCGATAATGAATTGAAAGGCCGTCACCCATACCGAGAATGGTTAGATCAACATGTTCGTCATTTAGTGCCTTTTGATCAATGTGAAGCGAATCAAATTGGTGTGCGAATTTTCTCTGATAACGAAATGAGTCAATACCATAAAATGTTTAATTACAGCTATGAAGAAATTCATCAAGTGATTAAAACATTGGCCGAAAATGGGCAAGAAGCTACTGGCTCTATGGGTGATGATACTCCTATGGCGGTATTATCAAGTAAACCTCGTGTTTTATATGATTATTTCCGTCAACAATTCGCACAAGTAACTAATCCACCGATTGACCCATTACGTGAGCGCTTTGTAATGTCACTTGGTACATGCATAGGCCGTGAACATAACGTATTTAATGAAACGTCAGGTCATGCTGACCGTATGTTATTTACTACACCTATACTAATGTATACCGGTTTAAAGCAATTACGTGCATTAGATCCTGAACATTATCGCTCAGATACCCTAGCCCTAACCTACCATAAAGATGAAGGTTTAGAGGCTGCTATTATTCGGTTATGTGATGAAGCGGAAGATTTGGTTAAAAACAAAAGTACGGTTATCTTAATACTATCAGACAGAAATATTGATAAAGAATTATTGGTTATTCCGGCAGCAATGGCCGTTGGCGCGGTACAAATGCGTTTAGTTGATCAACAGTTACGCTGTGATTCCAATATTATTGTTGAGACCGCTTCTGTTCGTGATTCGCATCAATATGCCGTGTTACTCGGTTTAGGCGCCACAGCAATCTATCCTTATTTAGCGTTTGAAACAATTGAACAATTAGTAGAACAGGGGCAAATTAAATTAAGTGCTCGTGATGCGATTGTTAATTATCGCGAAGGAATAGATAAAGGTTTATTAAAAATACTCTCTAAAATGGGTATCTCGATTATTGCCAGTTACCGCTGCGCAGGACTATTTGAAGTTATCGGCTTAAATGAAAACATAATGAAACTATGTTTTAGTGAATTACCTAGCCGAATTCAGGGTGCTGATTTCAGTGATATTGAGCAAGACAACATTAATCTTGCACGCAAAGCCTTTTTACCGCATCAAAAAATGTCTCATGGTGGTTTGCTTAAATACGTACACGGTGAGGAATATCACGCTTTTAATCCTAATGTAGTAACCTACCTGCAAAGTGCTGTTCGAAACGGTAATTATGACGACTATAGAAAGTTTGCTGATGAAGTAAATAATCGCCCTGCAGCTATGCTTCGAGACTTATTAGTCTTTAAAAGTGGCTGTGAAGCAATTGATATTTCAACAGTTGAAAGTAGCAGTGAAATGTTTAAGCGTTTTGACTCTGCAGCCATGTCAATTGGCGCACTTAGCCCAGAGGCGCATGAAGCATTAGCTATTGCGATGAATCGTTTAGGTGGCAGTTCAAATTCAGGTGAAGGCGGAGAAGACGAACGTCGTTTTGGTACAGTAAAAAACTCACGTATTAAACAAATTGCCTCTGGACGTTTTGGTGTAACACCACATTATTTAGTTAATGCTGATGTACTACAAATTAAAGTTGCTCAAGGTGCTAAACCGGGTGAAGGTGGTCAATTACCGGGTGATAAAGTATCACCATTAATTGCTAAACTTCGCTATTCAGTGCCAGGGGTTACCTTAATATCGCCACCGCCTCATCATGATATTTATTCTATTGAAGATTTAGCACAATTAATATTTGATTTAAAACAAGTCAATCCTAAAGCGGTTATTTCCGTTAAATTAGTGTCAGGTCCAGGTGTTGGTACTATCGCTGCGGGTGTTGCTAAAGCTTATGCTGATTTTATCACTATTTCAGGCTACGACGGCGGTACTGCGGCGAGTCCGTTAACCTCAGTAAAGTATGCAGGTTGCCCATGGGAATTGGGCTTAGCCGAAGCCCATCAAGCACTTGTAACGAATGGCTTACGTCATAAAGTACGCTTACAAGTAGATGGTGGTTTAAAAACAGGTGTTGATATTGTTAAAGCCGCTATTTTGGGCGCTGAAAGCTTTGGTTTTGGTACTGCGCCTATGGTTGCCTTGGGTTGTAAATTCTTACGTATTTGTCACTTAAATAACTGTGCTACTGGTGTTGCGACACAAGATGAAGTATTGCGTGAGCAGTTCTTTAAAGGTTTACCTGAACAAGCAATGAATTATTTCAAGTTCATCGCTCAAGATGTACGTGAAATTCTGGCCAGTTTAGGTGTAGCAAGTTTAACTGACATCATTGGACGCGTTGATTTATTAACACAAGTTGACGGCATTACGGCTAAACAGCAAAAGTTAGATTTATCACCTATCATTGCCCCTGTAATCGCTGCTGATAATACAGCCCTTCATCAAACTGAAGGAAATAAACCATTCGATGAAGGCATACTAAATAAAAAAATGCTCGACGTTGCAAAGGATGCTGTTGCACATAGTAGTGGTGGCGAATTCAGATTTACTATTCAAAATACTGACCGCTCAGTAGGTGCTACTTTATCAGGTGACATTGCCCGACAACATGGCGATCAAGGCATGGCATCTGCGCCAATCACTATGCACCTATCAGGTACAGCCGGTCAAAGCTTTGGCGTTTGGAATGCCGGAGGTTTAAACCTTACCTTAACCGGTGATGCTAACGATTATGTTGGTAAAGGAATGACCGGTGGTGTGATTATCGTCAAACCACCAAAAGGTGTAGATTACCTAAGTCATAAAACAATGATTATGGGCAATACCTGTTTGTATGGTGCTACTGGCGGAAAATTATATGCTTGTGGCCGTGCGGGAGAACGTTTCGCAGTACGTAACTCAGGTTGTCATGCTGTGGTCGAAGGAGCGGGTGATCATGCTTGTGAATATATGACTGGTGGTATCGTCACTATTCTTGGTGATATAGGCGTCAATTTTGGTGCTGGTATGACCGGTGGTTTTGCTTACGTATTAGATGAAAAATCTGATTTAGATATCCGCTTGAATACTGAATCTATTGAAATGTTAGCTGTTGACGATTTATCGATTCATAGAGAACATTTACGTGGCATCATCAATCATCATTTTGAAGAAACAGGTAGTTTACGCGCGCAAGATATACTGCAAAATTTTGACAAATTCGCACCATTATTTAAATTAATTAAGCCAAGTGCGACCGATGTTAAAACATTATTAGGTCACCGTAGTCGTTCAACGGCTGAATTACGTGTACAAGCACAATAATTAATTGATAAGGAAAGAGAGCCATGAGTAAAAATGTTTATCAATTTATTGATGTAAAACGAATTGACCCAACAAAGAAGTCGATTAATGAACGTAAAATCAACTTTGTTGAAATTTATCAACCTTTAGGTGAAGAGCAAAGCGCAGGCCAAGCTGATCGCTGCTTAGATTGTGGTAACCCTTATTGTGAATGGAAATGTCCTGTTCACAATTATATTCCACAGTGGTTAGAGCTAGTTACGGAAGGTAAAATTTTTGAAGCTGCTGATTTATGCCATCAAACGAATAGTTTGCCAGAAATGTGTGGTCGTGTTTGCCCGCAAGACAGATTATGTGAATCAGCCTGTACATTAAATGACGATTTTGGCGCGGTAACTATCGGAAATATAGAGAAACATATAACTGATACCGCCTTAGCACAAGGGTGGAAACCTGATCTGTCTGATGTGATTAAAACAGGAAAGCGTGTCGCTGTTATTGGTGCGGGTCCTGCTGGCCTAGCGTGTGCAGATGTATTAACTCGCAATGGTGTTGAGGCTGTTGTATATGATCGTCATGCACAAATTGGCGGTTTATTAACTTTTGGTATTCCATCATTTAAATTAGAAAAAGAAGTTATTCAAACTCGCCGTGAAATATTCGAAGGCATGGGAATAGAGTTTAGATTAAATATCAATGTAGGCGTTGATATCACTTTTGAAGAAATCAGTAATGAATTTGATGCTGTATTTTTAGGCCTTGGCACATATAAAGATATGAGTGGTGGTTTTGAAAATGAAGGTGCCACAGGTGTATATAATGCGTTAGATTTCTTAATTGGTAATACTCAAAATGTTATGGGTATTACAGAAAAGGAATCAAACCAAGTAAAACCTTACGTTAGCTTTAAAGATAAAAAAGTTGTCGTGCTTGGTGGTGGTGATACCGCTATGGATTGTGTTAGAACGTCTATTCGCCAAGGTGCTACAGAAGTTACTTGTGCATATCGCCGTGATGAAGCCAACATGCCGGGTTCACCTCGTGAAGTACAAAATGCCAAAGAAGAAGGTGTTAACTTTGCTTTTAATATACAGCCACTTGATATTGCTGTTGATGACCAAGGTAAAGCCATTGGTGTTAAGTTTGTCAAAACTGAACTTGGTGCACCAGATGCCAACGGACGTCGTAATCCAGAGCCTATTGAAGGTAGTGAGTTTGTGATGGAAGCTGATGCCGTCGTTATCGCCTTTGGCTTCTTACCAAGCCCACCACAATGGATGATAGACGCCGGTGTTGAACTTGACTCGCGTGGTCGTGTTATTGCAATAGATAACAGTGACTTTGCATTACAAACAAGTAAACAGAATGTTTTTGCCGGTGGTGATATGGTACTGGGTTCAGATTTAGTGGTTACCGCTATTGATCAAGGCAGAAAAGCAGCATTAGGTATTTTAGACTTCGTACTTATCGAAAGCTAACGTTTCTAGTTTCTAGTTTCTAGTTTCTAGTTTCTAGTTTCTAGTTTCTAGTAAAGCTTATCAGGCTTCATACGCCGGATAAGCTTTTTTTATTCAAGTAATCAATCGTTATAGTCTCATTATCCTGCTCTCACTCGTCATCCTGAACTTGATTCAGGATCTCGGTTTTATTCAACCACACGCATGAGATTCCGTATTAAGTGACCAACGGAATGACGAATTATTGGCAGTATTAAAAAACCTACGGAATAACGAATTATTGAGTGATATTGAGTAACTGGTGAAATAACATGCTAACTATCAAGCAAAAAATACAACTGTGCCAGTCCATAATACGGCAGCTAAACTCGCAGCAAAAGTCGCGGGGACTATTTGCGATTTAACATGATCCATCATGTCACAACCTGTCGTCATCGAACTTAGAATAGTAGTATCTGAAATAGGTGAACATTGATCACCATAAACACTACCATTTAATACTGTAGCAAAACACACCATCATAAATAGCTCTGGGTTATCAATTCCTGCGCTTTGCGCAATAGCCCAAGCTAAGGGCATAGCTAATGGAAAAGCAATAGCAAAGGTCCCCCAGCTTGTTCCTGTAGAAAAAGCGATGACCATTGCTATTACTTGTAAAAATACGGGTAACAACCAATAAGGCAATTGCTCTGAAAGCAGTGATACCAAATACAAACCACCACCAATTTGTTTGCTGATAGCGCCTATGGTAACGGCTAACATTAAAATAACAGATGCCAGTACTACGCCTTTTAAGCCATTACCAAAACCATCAATAATATTACTAAGTGACATCCCTTTAGCTAATGCAATAAATGCACTTAATAATAACGCAGCACCAAATGCCCAGTTGATTTTGGGAGAACCAGAAAAAATAAAAGTTAGTACCGCAATAGCGATTAAGGTCACTAACGGTAAGATAAACTCGAATACATGCGCTTTATAGCCATCAGGAACATCACAAGTTTGTAATTCTTTGGCACTTAATGGTTTAGCACCAGGCGCATCTAACTCTCCAGTGGTTGCTGCTCGATGATGAGCATCACGAATACGTTTTCCTGAGAAAGTTGTTATATTTAAACTAAGCAATAAAGTGCCAATTACCGCCAAAATACCATAAAAGCTAAAAGGTACGGCTGAGAAGAAAAAGGCTAAACGATCTGCTTCTGTCGCTAAAAACGCAACGCCAGGAACAAATATCAAGGCTTGAATATAGGCAGGCCAAGCATTAAAAGCAATAACCACCGCAATAGGCGAAGCGGTTGAATCAACAATATAGCTCATTTCTTCATGGCTAATTTTTGCTTTGTCAGCCAACGGACGCACGGTAGTTCCTACCAGTACGGTACTCATGGTGCCACCTTGAAAAAATAAAACACCTAGAAACCAAGCGACTAATTTTGCTGATTTTTGCCCGCGAACAAAGTGCTTAATCATATAATCAGCAAAAGCTTGTGCTGCACCGGTTTTTGACCAAATACCGAGTAAGCCACCTAATAACCACAAATAGAGTAACAGAATCCCTGCGGTACCTACTTGCGCGAGAGATGGGATCAATATTTGATCAGTAAGATCATATTGCCCTATCATAAATGCGCCAATAACAATACCACTAAATAATGCGGTTAATGGCTCTCGAGTTAACCAAGATAATAGAATAGTAATAAAGGCGGGTAATAGTGACCAAAGGCCATAATGATAAGCTGTGCCTACTGTAGTAGCTTCAACATAGTAATTAACATATAACGCTGAAAAAATGCCTAAAATTAAAAGCAATAATGCGATGAAATTACGATTGCTGAATGAGAAATTAGCGCTCATAAATACAGAACTCTAAGTCATAATTATTTTTATCATCACTTTCTCGTAATTCACTACTTACTTTATTCCAGCCATCATCATCATAATCTGGAAATTGGGTATCACCAACAATATCAGCTTTTATATGAGTAACATATAAACGATCAGCACTCGGTAAGCAGTGTTTATAAATAGCCCCACCACCAATAACCATGACTTCAGATATAGCCTCCTCCACATCATTAACTAATGCTAATGCTTGTTCAACTGAAGTAACTACATCAACACCTTCTGAGCCTTTTCCCTGCGGAAGATAGTTTTCATCACGTGAAATCACAATATTTCTGCGGCCAGGTAATGCCCGGCCAATAGATTCATAGGTTTTTCTTCCCATAATAATAGGCTTACCTACCGTTACTTTTTTAAAATAGGCTAAATCTGCAGGTAAATGCCAAGGCATATCATTATCTTTGCCGATAATGTTGTTATTAGCCGTTGCTACTATCATAGAGAGGATGGTCATAGAAATCCGAAACAATGTTATTATTTAATAATACATTATCGCTAGATTTTCCTTAAAAAAACAGCCCTGATTTTTATTCGTTTAATGAGATTAAAGAGCACGTAGAAGAACCGAAGCCCGAGTTGAACAATTAAAGTTAACTTTAAAGTATCACTATCTGTTTTCGTTCTGTTAGACATTCAAATGAGGCCACTTCAAATTCTCGACAAACCAACGGACGATTCTCGTAAATAGTGCACATTAAGGTATCTCTATCAACCGCTGCACACCAACCATCATCTAAACGTAACATAGTTTCACTGCCCCAGTTATCGACAGCAATATATCTATCGGGCACTCCTGTATCGGTAAGCACCATAACCTCTAAACGACAACAGCAGGCTTGACAGTTTGAACAGGTAATTTCGGGCTCTGGCTCTGTTATATTTTTAACTTCTATGGACATAAGTGGCTTTGATAATTTTATTTAAGCTATCATACTTCAAAGTAACAACTTTTTCGAAGTACACTGTTAATAACTTTTGGTCTGTAGATAAATTCAAGGTTAGATAATGGAAGCGATCACACTGGTAGCCATCATCTTAGTTCCTTTTGCTATATTCAAATAATAATAATAAGCAATGTAATAATCTGATTCATTAAGCTATTTTAAATATTTTTTTAATAATTCTAGACGTGGTTACAGCAACAATTATTCCAATAAAGAAATATAACGCAATTAAATAGTTTGTAAAATCAGCGGTATATATTTCATTATTAGCCAATAAACATTTTCCTGTTTCATAGCTAAATACTCCGCCATGATCAACACAATCGTCAACTAGAATAAAATCATTTAGTAGCCAAATAACTAAGAAGCTTACGATCACGCCGATAAATTGTGGTATTGAATATTTACTCATACTTTCCTAAAACATAACGCCCTTATATGACGCGAGATTATTGGCTAAACAAAAGCAAAAAACAACTGTTCTTTTACTATCTAGCACTTTATAACAGACATAAAAAAAGAGTAACAACCCACGGTCATTACTCTTTTTATTGTTTATTTTATAACGAGTCTTTATTTAGTCGATATAGAATACTTTAAGGACGGTATTCGACTTCTACATCGTAATCGTCTTCATTCCAGTCATCGTCATCAAGATCGTCATCTAAACCATCATCAGCCATTGCACCTTCATGGTATGTATCCCACTTAAATTCAACATTCTTACCATCAACAACTTCTTCTTCTTCTGGTGGTAATTCTTCGATGAAGGTCATTACTTTCTGAGATAACTCTTGTGTACCCATTTTATTAAAAGCTGAAATACTGTGTACTTCACCCTTCCAATCAAGGCCAGCTAAAATAGAATCTGTTAATTCTTTAGCTTCATCTTCAAGCATTAGATCAAGTTTGTTAAAAACAACCCAGCGAGGTTTGCCAGCTAGTTTTTCATTATGCTGCTCTAGCTCGCTAATAATTACTTTAGCGTTCTCTAATGGGTCTGAGCCATCAGCAGGCATAATATCAATGATATGCAATAGTATACGACAGCGTTCAAGATGCTTTAAGAACTGTGTTCCTAAACCTGCACCGTCAGCTGCGCCTTCAATAATACCCGGAATATCAGCAATAACAAAGCTTCGCTGTGTATCTAAGCGTACTACACCTAGGTTAGGCACTAATGTTGTAAACGGATAATCGGCTACTTTTGGTGTTGCTGCTGATACGCTACGAATAAGCGTAGATTTACCGGCATTAGGTAAACCTAATAAACCAACATCAGCTAAAAGTAATAATTCAAGTTTTAAGCTTCGAATTTCACCCGGCGTACCATCAGTTCTTTGACGTGGTGCTCGGTTAGTACTACTTTTAAAACGAGTATTACCTAAACCATGCCAGCCGCCTTTAGCAACTAGAAGTCTTTGGTCTTTATGCGTTAAATCACCAAGTATTTCACCCGTATCAATATCCGTAATACGCGTTCCTACAGGTACTTTTAGCACTAATTCATCACTACTTTTACCTGTACAGTCACGACTTTGCCCGTTTTGTCCGCGTTTAGCACGGTGAAAACGTTCAAAGCGATAATCAATAAGTGTATTTAAACTCTCATCGGCTACAAGGTAAACATCGCCACCATCACCGCCATCGCCACCATTAGGGCCGCCATATTCAATATATTTTTCTTTACGAAAACTGACACAGCCATTGCCGCCATCGCCAGCTTCAACTCTGATCTCAACTTCATCAACAAATTTCATGGTGTTTTAAACAACCCTAATATCTTGTGGTTTTTATGTTACTAGTATAAACGATTTTTGCCTGAGAAAGAATCATCATAGAAACAAGTTAAAAAATAACCAAAAAAAAACCTCGCATGATGCGAGGTTTTTAGAAAATCGAATTTAAGATTAGTCAGCAATAATGCTAACAAACTTACGATTTTTCGGACCTTTTACATCAAACTGAACTTTACCGTCAGATAATGCGAATAAAGTGTGATCTTTACCGATACCCATATTGCTACCAGCATGGAAACGAGTTCCACGTTGACGAACAATGATGTTACCAGCTAACACTGATTCACCACCAAAACGTTTAACACCTAAACGTTTAGCTTCTGAATCACGACCATTTCGTGTACTACCTGCCGCTTTCTTATGTGCCATGTCAAAATGCTCCTAATTAGCCATTAATACCAGTAATTTTCACTTCAGTGAACCATTGACGATGGCCCGCTTGTTTACGTGAATGCTTACGACGTTTGAATTTTACAATAGTAATTTTATCAGCACGACCTTGGTTAACAACCTCAGCCACTACTTTACCACCGGCAACATAAGGTGCGCCTACGTTGATTTTTTCGCCATCGGCGATCATAAGAACGTTATCAAATTCTACTGCTGCGCCTACTTCAAGCTCAAGCTTTTCTAGGCGAACTGTTTGTCCTTCGGTTACACGATGCTGTTTACCACCGCTTTGGAATACCGCGTACATAGCTACTCCGTACTGCGCCATCTCTTAGTTAAGTTAAATGACGCTAAATTTAAAAATATAGGGCGCGAATTCTACGCGAAGAAAGCGAACAGAGCAAGAAGAAAAACGATCATTTCTAAAGTTTTTCTTCTATTTAGCCAAATGAGTCCAATAAAATATTAATTTAATAACAAAGTACTCAGAAAGAACGTTTGCCGCTTTATTGTCGGGCAATTTAGTGTAGAATTTGACAGATTAACCTTATATTTTAAACTACTAGCCGAAGCGGAAATTAAGTATTGTGGACATAAAAGCAATTCAAGCACTCTCTCAACATGACATGAACAAAGTTAATGAACTTATTCATGGACAATTACATTCAGACGTTGCTTTAATAAATCAATTAGGCATTTATATTGTTAATGCGGGCGGCAAGCGAATGCGCCCTATGCTGACGGTATTAACAGCACAGGCATTAAACCACGATCAGTCGGTACCATTAGGTGATAAACATTGTACTATTGCGGCAATTATTGAGTTTATTCATACAGCAACTTTATTGCATGATGACGTCGTTGATGAGTCAAACATGCGTCGAGGCCGTGAAACCGCTAATGCTATATTTGGTAATAGTGCCAGCGTTTTAGTTGGTGATTTTCTTTATACACGTTCTTTTCAAATGATGACTAAATTGGGTGATATGCACATCATGGATATTTTATCTGATGCGACGAATATCGTTGCCGAAGGTGAAGTATTACAATTAATGAATTGTAATGATCCTGATACTACCGAAGAAAGTTACATGCAGGTTATTTACTGTAAAACGGCTAAACTTTTTGAAGCAGCCACTCGTCTGGCCGCGGTGATCACTAAACAAGATAGCAAAATTGAACAGGCTATGGCTGATTATGGTAAATATTTAGGTACAGCATTCCAATTAGTCGATGACATAATGGATTACACTGCAGATGCTCAAGAAATGGGCAAAAATGTTGGTGATGATCTTTCTGAGGGTAAACCAACCTTACCTTTACTTTATACCATGGCACACGGCTCTGAGACCCAGAAACAATTAGTTAGAGATGCAATTGAACATGGTAATGGTATGGATCATTTAGACGAAATTCTTGACGCTATGAAGCAAACGGGTGCTTTAATATATACGCAGAAAAAAGCGGAAATAGAAGCGGATAAAGCAATCAATGCTTTATCGATATTACCCGAGTCTGATTATAAAAAAGCATTAACAGCCTTAGCGCACATAGCAGCAAATAGAAGTGCTTAATTAATCAACTACAGCTAAGTTATTAATTATTAGATATATTTATGTTATTCCTTTAGTTAATAAGATTATTATTAAAAATATACTGCTTACGAGAAAAAATTATGAGTTCAGATAATATATACGAAAATAACCCATTACACGGTATAGGTTTAGAGCAAGTACTAACCGAGTTGGTTGATCATTATGGTTTTGAAATTTTAGACGCTTACTTAAATTTAAATTGTTTTAAAAATAAGCCTAGCATTCAATCAAGTATAAAGTTTCTGAAAAAAACAGATTGGGCAAAAGATAAAGTTGAAGCTTTTTATTTGTATCAATATAAAAGCTTGCCTAGAGCCGATGATACTCAATTTGAGCTACCGCCTCGTGATCGCATAGTGCCTGCCGATCAAAAGCCAGGAGAGCCTGCTGAGTTAAGTTTTGAAGATGCTGAACGGTTACGTCAGAAAAGAGCTGAAAAGACACGAGCTAGAGCTTCTGCGGCTACTCCAGGTAATCCTTGGGGCAAATAAAGTGTAAAGAAGTAAATAAATAAGAAAAGGGATTTTAATCATACGATTAAAATCCCTTTTTATTTAACTTTAACTTGGCTTTACGCCATAAAGTCAACGCCTTCTTTAATATCAGCTTTTAATGTATCAAGCATGTCGTTTTTAGCTTTTTCTTCAAACGCACTTAATTCGCCGTAAGATAAAATTTCAGCAACACCGTTTACGCCTAAACGTATTGGGTGAGCAAAATATGGTGCATCACCACCTTCAACGTCAACATAAGCGTAATCTACAACTTCTTCGCCTTGTAAACCTTTTACTAAAGATAAACAAAAACGTGCTGCAGCTGCGCCCATTGAAAGTGTAGCAGAACCGCCACCCGCTTTAGCATTTACAACTTCTGTACCTGCATTTTGAATGCGTGGAGTTAATGCTGCAACTTCTTCATCAGTAAAAGTAACACCTTCAACTTGTGAAAGAAGTGGTAAAATTGTTGTACCTGAGTGACCACCAATTACTGGAACTTTAACGTCACTTACGTTTAAGCCTTTTAATTCAGCAACAAATGCTTCACTACGAATAACATCAAGAGTTGTTACACCAAATACACGGTTCTTGTCATAAGTACCCGCTTTTTTGAATACTTCAGCAACGATTGGTACAGTGCCGTTTACTGGGTTAGTAATAATACCCACTAGAGCTTTTGGACAGTTAGCAACAATGCCTTCTGCCAATGTTTTGATAATACCTGCGTTTACTGCGAATAAATCAGCACGATCCATACCTGGCTTACGTGGCATACCTGCTGGAATAATTACAATATCAGCACCTGAAAGCGCACCAGCTAAATCATCAGCACCAAAACCTTCAACTTTAACAGCTGTAGGGATATGAGATAAATCTACCGCCACACCTGGAACTACAGGGGCAACATCATAAAGTGATAACTCTGAACCTGCTGGTAATTGAGTTTTTAATAGTAAAGATAATGCTTGGCCAATACCGCCTGCTGCGCCTAAAACTGTTACTTTCATGTGTTCTCTCCGAGATTTAATAGGGTTAAATTGAGGCCAATTGACCTCAATTTCATTTTAACAAAAAAATTTGAGTAAATACGTAAAAATTTGCTGCGCAAAAGATATAGCATAGGCAGCAAAAAAACAATTAATATTCATTTATACCGTATATTTATCTATATGATAGCGTATAATGCTCCTTTGCAAAAACACAACTTTAGTATTATAGCAAATAGATTAATTATCTTTTATAAGGTTTTCGTATCAAATAATGAATGGTCAACAAAAACAAGAAGCACTAGTACAAGCATTTAAAGATTTATTAAAGCAAGAGCAGTTTGGCTCTCAAGGTGAAATAGTTGATGCTTTAAAAATGCAGGGCTTTAATAATATCAGCCAATCTAAAATATCACGGATGTTAAGTAAATTTGGTGCCGTTCGCACTCGTAATGCCCGTCAAGAAATGGTTTATTGTTTACCTGCTGAATTAGGTGTTCCTACTGCACAAAGCCCATTAAAACAATTAGTATTAGAAATTGAACATAATGGTATTATGATCATTATTCAAACTAGTCCTGGTGCTGCACAATTAATTGCCCGTTTACTTGATAGTTTAAGTAAAAGTGATGGTGTATTGGGTACAATTGCGGGTGACGATACTATATTTATTGCACCAACCGATGTAAATAATATACAAGAAACCATTAACAAATTAGAATGCCTTTTCAGTAAAAAGCTTAGTTAGTTTAACTGAGCTTACTCTCATTCAATTTTATCGCTTCCAATATACTCGTCAATAATAATGTCGCGGTAACAGGTTTAGCAATATGTTGATTCATACCAGCATCTAAACTGCTTTTTTTGTCCTCTTCTCGTGCGTGAGCTGTCATGGCTATAATAGGTAGATTTTTATATTTCTCTAATTTTCTAATTTCTACTGTTGCTGTTAAGCCATCCATCACCGGCATTTGAATATCCATTAATACGACATCAAATGACTCCGCTTCAAGTGAATCTAAAGCTTTTTGGCCATTATCAGCGATGAAGACTGTTGCATTCATACTTTTGAGTAATTCTTTAGCAACTAGTTGATTAATAAGGTTGTCTTCAACTAAGAGCACTTTTATATTTGATAAGTCTCCCTCACCTTCTTTGACTATTAATGATGCTTTAGTTGAAGAGGTGACATTATCAGTTGATACTGGCTTACTTGTTTCTTTGGATTTAGTTGATGACAACACACTAACTATTTTATCTAATGAATAACGATATAAAGGGGTATCAAGTAAAGTGTAAGGCACTTTTAAACTATCGAGTTGCTGACATGTATTCGGTTTTAATTCACTCATACCGGGTTGGCACAAGCCTATTAAGTCAATAAGATTAACAGCTTTGTCATTAACGTCATGTTCTATAAATGTTTGCTCATCAATTAATAAAATGACTTTATCTGTTAATGATTTTTTATCCTGCAACACTGTGTTTAATTCAATTAAGTTAGTAAATTGATGATAATACCAAGACTGCGCTTTAATGGTTTGAACACAACTTTTTGAAAGTTCATGATTAATGCTACAAATATGAAGCCTTGATATTTCATTACTTACGGTACTAGAGAAATCAGAATTCATCATGGTTTCTTCATTAGGAATAGAAAAAGGCAAAATAAAACTAAATTCGCACCCAGCCCCTAAATCACTTTTTACTGTTATTTCTCCTCCAAGTAACTTAACTATTTGCTGACAAATAGATAAACCTAAACCTGAACCACCGTATTTTCTTGTCATAGAGATATCAGCTTGAGAAAAAACCTCAAATAAATGCGCTTGATTCTCCTTAGAAATCCCTATGCCTGTATCTTTCACTCTAAACCGAAGTAAAACATTCGTTGCGCTTAAGCCAATAGAATCAATAAATAAGTCAATATTGCCTTGTTCGGTGAATTTGGTCGCATTATTTAAGAGGTTTGACAATACCTGAACTAAACGCATGGCATCACTCATTAGAAAACGAGGAACATTAGCGTCCAAGTCTACTCGCATGTTGAGTTTTTTCGCATGAATGGTCGCGGCATTCAATTTAAGCGCAGTATCAATGACTGAAGGTAAATCAGTTACTTCTTTAACAATAACCATTTTACCTGCTTCAATTTTAGATAAATCAAGCAATTCATCAATAAGGTGTAACAATGAAAAGGCTGCGGTTTGTGCATTGGTTAAATAATGTTCTTGCCGTGCATCAAGTTGAGTACCCGTTAATAAGTTTATCATTCCTTGTATAGCATTAATGGGGGTTCTAATTTCATGGCTCATATTAGCTAAGAATTGAATTTTTACTTTGTTCGCATATTCAGCTTGGTTTTTAGCGCTCTCTAAAGCTGATTGCGTTGCTTGTTGCTCAGTGACATTTTGTAAAATAGTTATAGTACCCAGTATTTCTCCTTCACCATTGGTAAACTGGTTGCAAAACCCCTGATAAATTTCATCTCCGGCCTCGACTAATGTTTGTTGAGGATATTGATCACCAAACTTTACATTCAAATGTTCAATTTGATATGCCAATAATTTTGGCATAAATTGACTCGCTTTTACCCCGAGCATTGAGCTTTCTAACTGGCCAGTTAATTGTTCAAATGATTGGTTACAGCCCATTAACTTACCGTTAGGATCATTGAAAATGATCAACTCAGGGATAGCATTCATTACTGAGCGTAATAAAACATAATCACGTTGATGTTGAGTGCTTGTTTCTATTAATGCTTTAGTCTTCTCTAATACTCGACTATCAAGCACTTCATTTTGATCTTTTAATTGCAATAATAAGCTACGATTTTGAGTAAATATATCTTCAACTAAAACAAACCAATGTAACCAGTCTGCATTTGCTTTTACTTTTCCTGGATCGCCTTGGGAGCAGAATTCAATATGACTAATAAAATCATGTGTTGGTTTAATGAAGCTTCGTCTTGTCATGGCATTAACTAGCATCAAAAAAGCAAATAACCCGATCAATAAGATAGTGAACATGAAAATAAAATGGTTTCTTAAAGGAGAAATAAAGCTTGAATAGGGTTGATACTTTAATAGCGTCCATCCGTTAATAGGTAAAGATTGTGTTTCAACAAACCAATCACCAATTTTTATTGAATCTGGTATTTGTGCTAAACGCTCTTTTTGTAAGTGATGTAAATCGTTAGGTAATAGTTTTTGCCATGAGGCTCGATAATTTAACGGCTTTTTACCTTGTTGTTTAAAAATTAAAATATCGTTCTGCTGATTAAGTAGTACTAAAGCTTGATCATCAGATGTTAGCGCCGATAAGCTTTGCTGTAAGCGCGCTAAACTAATATCAATAACGACTGCACCTACCATATCTGTATGTCGGTAAACGCCCATTCCTAAAGAAAAATTCATCCCTGTACCCGCAGCATCAATATAAGGCAAAGACCAAATAACTTTATTATTATCTAAACCTAATGCTTGTATTTTTTTAGCATGGGCATTGGTGAGCATCCTGTCACTAAATCGCCAGCTATCTCGGCCAATCCAAGGGTAAATATTAACGAACTGATCTACTGAAATGTAATAAAACCAATTAGCCTCTTCGAGAACTTTTTGTGCGGTAACAAAAGCAGGCGTTAACGCATTAGCCATTGCTATTTCTTGATTTTTTAATAGTGAAAATTTATCTATATCACCAAAACCTGTGATATTACCACTAATACGTTTATCTTCATTGATTGCACTACGTACAGCTATATCAAGAAAAAACAATGCACCATCTTGTCTTAATGGTGGGGTTTTAAAATATAATTCGTCTGGATGTTTAAGAATGTATTGAGCATAGTCCTGAATCCCTAAGACCGCTTGCTCACTTTGTCCTAACATGCCATTTAGTTGTTCTACTTGGGCAGTTAATCGAGTTAAACTTTGGTGTTTATGTTCGGATAACTCACTGTAATATCTTAATGAAGCCGCAGCTAACGCAATAAAAACGATAACAATAAACGCAACAACAACAGCAGTGTTATATCGTCTAAATACAGTATTCTCTGCGGTTTTCTCTAACAAAGCTGATCCCTTAACAAAAATATTACTCTTCACTTAAGCTAATGTACCTATTTGGCGTACATAAGCATAATATTATTTTTACAAATAAAAATAGTCAGACATGACATTCTTTTTATCTCATTTACTTAAACTAAGGTCATTACCTCAGCTTATAAAAATAAAACATACGCTATTATAAAGCTAATTAAAGAGAATCAATAAACACTTGATATACAAATAATATAAGCGTACTTTCATTTATATTACAAAAATCAGGCTTCGTATCAGCCAATTAAACACTTAATAACGTAAAGTCATAAGATATTATTTATCCTCATGCTTGCATTGTCAGGAAATGACAACGAATAAATAGGTTAGCTCAAACACGTGAAAAACAACTTACAATATAAGGATAATTATTATGGGGCATAACCATTCACACGGTCACTCACATAGCCATTCACATTCCCATGACGGTAAACTAAGTTTTGCAGTATTTATCAATATTTTATTATCTGTGGTGCAAGTAATTGGTGGCATTGTTTCTGGAAGCTTATCGCTTATTGCAGATGCCCTTCATAACTTAAGCGATGCAGGTGCAATTATTATCGCTATTGTTGCTAGAAAAATAGCTCGCAAACCAGCGAATAGTAATATGACTTACGGATTTGAGCGTGCAGAAATATTAGGGGCATTAATCAACAGTACCACGCTATTGTTGGTGGGTATTTATCTTATTTTTGAATCTATAGCTAAATACTTTAATCCAGAGCCTATCGACGGCTGGATCATTGTTTGGATCGCCACTATTGCGTTAATAATAGATGCTGCAACAGCATGGCTAACCTATAAAGCAGGGGCAAAAAACAACTTAAATTTAAGAGCCGCCTTTATTCATAATATGTCTGATGCTTTCGCTTCAATTGTAGTTATTTTAGCCGGTACACTTATCATTTTATATCAATGGTACTTTGTCGATTTAATAGCAACAATTGGTATTTCTATCTACGTTATATACCACGGTTTGCTACTAACTAAACAAACGATTAAAATTTTAATGCAGGCGGTACCAGAAGATATTGAGATTGATGAGCTCTGTGCTGAAGTTGAAGGTATTCCTAGTGTAAAAAAAATTAACCATATACATGTCTGGCAGCTCGATGACAATAAAAAGTTCTTAGAAGCACATGTCACTTTAGAAATAAACCACGTTGATAATGGGATAGTTGAAATTAAAAAAATCTTACTAAATAAGTATGGTATTAAACATTCTACGATAGAAAACTGTATTGATAATCAAGAAATAATAAATAATTGCTACCAACGCGAGTAAGAGCTATTGTGAATAAGTCATACGGTAGGAAACATTAACCATAGGCCAGCAATCAATTGTTCCTGACCTATGTCTTGCAATAACGTTTGTTAAATAACAAACGTTATTGGTTGTAAGAAAAGCTTTTCCTTAGATGAATTTTTTCTAATGACGTTCCTAACTGTACTTCAAAATCACCTGTTTCAGCTAGCCAATCATTAGTTTTAATATCCCAGAAAGACAAATCACGTTTGTTAAGTGTAATGCTAATTTCTTTACTTTCATTGGGACTTAAGTACACCTTAGCAAAACCTTTCAACTCTTTTTCTGGCCTAGCAACACTGGCTTCTTTATCATGTAAATACAGTTGTACTACTTCCGCACCCGCCACTTTACCGGTATTTTTAAGTTGTGCTGTTACTGTAATACTTTCATCCCCAGTGATACTTGATGCTGATAATTTAATGTCAGTTAAGCTGAACTGGGTGTATGAAAGTCCATGACCAAAAGCAAAAGTCGGTTTTATTTTTTGTTGCTCAAACCAGCGATAACCAATGAAGACACCTTCAGTATATAAACTTTCTATCGCGTTATAATCATTGAGCGCAATTGGCGCGGTATCTTCAAGACGAGCAGGTAAAGTAATCGGCATTTTACCACTTGGATTCACCTCACCGGTTAGAATATCTGCAAAAGCATGCCCTGCTTCCATACCGCCATACCAACCCCAAACAATCGCATTCGCTTCATCAACCCAAGGCATTTCAACTGCAGAGCCTGCGACAAGAAAAACGACAGTTTTTTCATTAGCGGCAATAAGCTTACTAATAATTTCATCTTGTGAATTAGGTAGTTTCATATCAGGACGATCAATTGATTCTCTATCGTCACCATGACTCAAACCACCAAAATAAATCACGGCATCGGCTTTTTTAGCTGCCGCTATATACTCAGCTTCACTGCTAAACAACTCTCCTGGAGCATTCCAACCTAACGTAAATTTATCACTGCCATCATATTCAATTTCAAATGAATAGGTTTCATTTTCGACTAAATCAATAGCCTTTGTCAGGGTAGTCATACTTGTGATGTCAGTAGTTTTTCTGCCGTTGACCTTATGCGCAATAACAGCGTCACCATTAATTTTTAAGGTAAAGTCTCCCTGAGTTTCCACATTCAGCTGATGAGAACCTGTTTTTAATGGCTTAATTTTAGCTGACATTGTAATGTGCTGAATCTTATCAGGCGTTTTAGCCTTGAAGGTTGAGTCAACAATCCAAGATTCTTCAATTAAGCTCAACCTTGCCAAATCATCATAATAAGATACATTCCATGCCGGGGTACCAGTCCAATGACGACTTTCGACATAATCACTGGCGATTGCAGTTAACTCACTACTACGCGCTCGCATCACAGTAATGTTTACGTTTTCACCAAAGGCTGCTTTTAATCCTGCTAACGGTGTTATCTCATATAAAGATTTAACTTCAGAAGAGCCACCACCCGTACCGTGTTTTTTATTGGCATTAGGGCCTAATACCAAAATGTTTTTTATTTTATTCTTATCTAGTGGTAATACAGGCATTGACTCAATCGTTTCATTTTTTAATAAAACCACACCTTCAGTCGCTATTTTGCGTGCAGCCGCTTGGTGCGCTTTAGTATTTCTTGAGCCCGGTAAACGATTTTGATCATACATACCAATAGCATGTTGCACGCGTAAAATACGTCTCGCTTTTTCCTCAGCAATAGATTCTGGAATTTTTCCTGATTCGATCATTGCTAAGAATGGCTTAGCAAGAAAGTAGTCCTGATAATGATCGACTTTAGTGCCCATCTCTAAATCTAAGCCATTTACTGCCGCGTCATAGGTATTAATATCGACATGCCAATCGGTTAATAATACCCCTTGATAACCCCATTCACCTTTTAGAATATCCATAACTAAGTGCTTACTTTGGTTTGCATTGGTACCATAATATTCGTTGTACGCTCCCATCATACCTAGTACACCACCTTCTTTCACTGCGGCTTCAAATGCAGGTAAATAAACTTCTCTTAAAGTACGTTCATCTGGTTTAGCATTAACCCCCGTACGATTCAGCTCTTGGGTATTTAACGCATAATGCTTAACTGTGGCAGCAACATCATTGGCTTGAATCGCTTTTATTTGAGGCACAACTAACTTTGCCGCTAAGATAGGATCTTCGCCCATATATTCAAAATTACGACCATATAAAGGTAAACGAGCTAAGTTAACTCCTGGCCCTAGAATAAAATCTTTTTCTCTATCACGCGCTTCTGCACCTAAAACTTCGCCATGTAGTCGTGCCATTTCTACATCCCAACTGGCAGCAACAGACGTAAGGTGCGGTAAATAAGTTGAATGGTCATCTGTCCAACCCGCTGAATCCCAAGTATGGCGTGCTATTTGATGGCGAACGCCATGAGGGCCATCAGATAACCACATTTCTGGGATACCGACACGCTTAATAGCATTAACATGAAACTTTCCACTCGCATGAGCCAAAGATACTTTTTCAGCTAGTGTCATTTTCGCTAACATTGCTTCAACGTCTTGTTCAACCGTCGCAAGACGTTTACTCGCATGAGTATTTTTTTTCTGAATTACTTTGTGATTTACTGTCTGAGTTACCTTTTGATTTTTATTTGTTTCACATGCGCTAAGACTGATACTAAGTCCGAATAAAGCAGAAATTTGAATGATTTTTTTTAACATACTACGCATAAATATAGCTTCCAGTGAGTAACTTTTCAGTCTTTATCTATCAGAATAGAGTGACTAAATAATGAGGTTTAAATTGTAGGAATAAATGACAGTCATATTGCATATTCAACAATTATTGAATTAGCAATAGTTGCTGAAAAACATCTGCAGTTATATAACCTAAGTTTTTACTACCGTTGACTGCTTCAATGTTTGTTGAACCGATAAAGCTCTCCCGCTCTTTTGAACCATCGTTATCGCAATATGCCAACATAAAACCCATTTTTTTCCCTAGAGTCAGTTTTACGGGTTGCTGCCGATCTTTTTTATTGTCAGGAAGTAATGCAAAACTATCATCAAAAACACTGAGCGCTACTTCCCAAATGATTTTATTTGGTTTACTCATACTTCTTCGCCAAACACTATCGATATGATCGTTTAACAAAACAAAGTTAGTTGATCCATCTTTGTTTTTTGGGCCGATATCTACCACCTGATTATCTAAGGCAATATGATATGCAAAAGCATTAAAAGTAAATTGGTGGTCACCACCTGAAGCATCTTCATCAATGAAAATTTCTAAACAGTCATCGTCCCAATATCGATAAAGAGGATCAGCATGTTGATCAAATAAAATATCATCGGTAATTTCAACCAGTAAGAATAGGTGGTCTTCATTCCACATCACTTTAAATTGACCACTAAAATCTTCCTCTGTTGGTTGGACCCCCATGATGAGCTTATCTAAAGGCTGCCATGATGATAAGTCCCAACTTTTTTCACTAGCAATACCATCAATCACCATCACGTCTTGTACTTTATGGGCGTTTAGTTGATTGCTACTTGCGCTTACTGAAGCAATAGCACTAAATAAAATAAGAGTAATTAACAAAATATTTAATAAATTAAAATTAGCTAAATAAACCAATGTTTTTTTCATGATATCCCCTTGCCTAATTATTGTTTAGCTCTTGCTTAAATCTTTTTTAACTAGTTGATAAACCTTTTGATATACTTCTTTAAAGGTGCCACTAACATCAAGCTTAACAATATCTTTTTCATCCTTTCTTTTTTCTTCCATTGCGGCAAATTGGCTTGTTAATAACTCTACTTTAAAAAAATGATTCTCACGATTTAACATACGATTTTTTATCGTATTAAGGTCTGCACTTAAATAATAAAAATGACATTTAAACTCAAGTGTTCTGAAGCGTTTTCGGTGTTGATATTTAAGGCCAGAAAACGCTAACACCACATTTTTATTCTGCTTAGATAGCCTGCCAAGTTTACTTATAATGGCTTCTACCCAAGGTTTTCTCATCGTATCATTAAGCGGTAAGTTAGCAGCCATGAGCGCTATTGCTTCCGAGGAATGAAAGTCGTCTGCATCAAGAAATTCATAACCGCCCTGAGTATTTAAATCGTTAACGAGCTTTTGACTAATCTCTGTTTTACCTGAGCCACTAACCCCCATTATAATAAACAAGTGAGGTATGCTAGAAAATTTCGGCTTTTTATTTCTACTTAAGATATTAATCATGAGCAGGTACCAATACGCTCAATTGATAAGTTGCATTATTACCGAGTATTTTTAACTTATTATCTACGACTCGTTCACCCTCTATATACGCTTCAATCTCAGTAACTTGCGTTGATTTTTCAATAATAAAATGAATAATTGCACCACGAAACATGCGTTGTCCTGATATTTTATTCAAGTGACTTGGCAATTTAGGAGCAATATATAACCCGCCATTGCCACCTTTTAATCCACACAGCTCTTCTACTAAGCACCGGTATAACCAAGCCAGTGTACCGGTATTAAATAATTGACTTGAGCGCCCTGCTTTTTCTGGGTATTGCTGATAAGCACCACGATAGTAATTAGGGACAAAGATCGCCAATTGACCACTTTTAGCCGCTAATGCTTTTGATGGTAAAATTTTATTTAGCACCTCAAAAGCAAGATCGTTTTCGCCAGCTTGATATAGGCTATAAGCATAAAAAATTGCGGCATGATTATAAACAGAGCCATTTTCTGAAACGCCAGGGTGCTTTTGGGTAATTCTCCCAATATCCTCGACCATTTTGGTATAGCTAGGTGCTAGCATCATTACACCATAAGGTGTCATTAACTGTTCAGAAATAGCAGCAATCATCAGTTGTTGCTGCTCTACCGAGGCAGCACCACTGAGCATTGCCCAGCTTTGTGGGTTTAAATATATCTTGCCCTCTTCGTCATTAACCGTACCAAAGAGGCGATCATTGTCAGTAATACCTCGAGCAAACCACTGTTCATGCCAAAAATAAGTGTTAACTGACTCATTAATAGTATTCGCGGCAAGCCGATACTCGGTAAGCTTGTTCAACGTAATTTGAATACCATATTCTTCACATAAATCGCACCAAGTATTTAGTGCATAAGCGGTTGCTAATGAAAGCCAACTTGAGACACCTTTACCTTTATAACCCACCATGTTCATAGGGTCACACCAATCACCTTGTTCGATTAAACTCAAGCCACGGTGATCTGTAGCCTTGACTAACCAGTTAAGTGCTAAGTCAATATGTTCACTGAAAAGTTTAGGTGTATCTGAATCAGAAAAAGCTATTGGAGTTGTTAATAAATCGACATCACCTGTTTCATTAAGATATACCGCTAAGCATATTGGTAGCCACACACAATGATCGGCATGAGGAATTTGATTAATATATTTAAGCTCAGCTTGCGCATGTAACAATATACCATCTGGCATAGCACCATTACTGTATTGTTGAGATAAAGCCAAAACGAATGCTTGACGAGCAACAACTGGATTGATGTAGCACATTCCCATATTATCTTGAATATAATTACGTGTCTGTGGGTCAGTACTTAGTCGATTAACATCACCATGATAAAACATTTGTCTGGGTAGCCAATGATTAACAAAGTCATCAAAATCAGCATTATCAGTGTTGATTGTTAAACAAGCTTTTCCTTGAGCAATATAATCATCATATTCTTGTTGAGCCTTTCGAGCGTTTGAGCTATTTAAGTAGCGCTCTCTTATTTGTGCAATTTCAGTATTGTCTTTAGCTGCTCCAAATAAAAACTGATAATTAGCAGATTGATTTTCACCTAAAGATTCTCGGTATTGATAAACAGCTACTGGTGTTTCATATCGAGCATCGTTATTACTTAATTGTAAAAACTTTAGTGCATCAGGAGAATGTAAGCCCCCCTCCCCTTCAAATGTAGCTTGGTTCGTATGCCAAGAAGTGGGTTTTTTATCCGCAATTAAAAAGGTTTTATCTTTTAAGTCTTTATTTTTAAAATACTGTTCAACTTTTTGATAAGGAGTTACGGCGGTAGCAACAATGCTATTAAGTTGTTCGTCAAAGGTAGCTGATTGATTCATCCAAGACATATAACCAATAGAGAAATAAGGGTATACACTGATATTTCGTTTACCTACACCTTTTCTAAAATTCTCAATTGATAATGACCAACGCTCAACAACATCGTTTTCCGTTAAACTTACTGTGATTTTTATTTTTAACTCAAGATGTTCTATCAACCAATAAATTTCACTCGCACTTTGTACAAAACTAAACTTATCTAGCTGTACTCTCATGGGTTCATAAGGTACTGAAAAGCTTTGCTGTTGATCTTCATCTTTAATATAAAAAAAACGTCCAGGATGGTGGCTAAAATAACTGTGCTCAGGCTGAATAAAAGTTTTTTCTTCTATGTTGGGTGCGTAAGAGTATTTTCTTGGCTCAGGCTGCATAAACTGAGCATTAACATAGCCTCGACAATTTACTTGTAACACCATTCGTTTATTCCATAAAAAGCCACTCGCCTTAGGCATGCTAATAGGAGAATCGAGTTTAACGATTGCGTCTTCAATTTTATGATTATTATTTACATTACTCATTGAGCATAACCTTATCACCTTTTAAACCATCTGCTGAATTAGCACTTCTTTGCGCTAATTCTTTTTGTACATGCTCTAACGTTTTATCATCTAATGGATAAAGCATAATTAACGGCACAGCCAATGCCGCAAATACGGCGGGAATAATAGTAAGCAATAGTACAATACCTTGCTCTGATGCTCCTGTTTGCGCTTGGTTAGCAATATAGCCAAGTGAAGCTAATAACCAACCTATTGTCGCACCCGCAAGCGCTCCTCCTAGTTTTTGTGCAAAAGTTGCTGCTGAAAAGATCATTGCCGTCGCTCTTCTCCCTGTTTTCCATTGAGAGAAATCAGCGGTATCAGCATACATAGAAAAAACTAACGGTGATTTAGGCCCTAGCGCCAAACCAATCATGATTTGCAGCACAAACATCAGCTTAATATTGTTATTAGGTACAAAATAAAACGCTGTAGATAAAACAGCTACGATACTTATTAGAATAATGAGTAATTTACGTTTATCAAAAAATCGCGTTAACAACGGTGTTGAGGCTGCGCCTATCGCTAAAGCGATCATATAAACCATAGCGAAGCTACCAATTAAATCAGGACGTTGAACATAATATTTAAAGTAAAAAGTCCCTGAACTCGCCCTTAATGAAATGGTAATCATAATAATAAGCGCTAGCACAAATAACACTAACCATGGCTTGTTTTGTCCTAAATCTTTAATGTCTTGCCATATTGGTGTTTTCTGCTCTGGTGGTGGTGCAATGCGTTCTTTTGTTCCATAAAAAGTAATGGTAAATAGAACAGCGGCAATACAGCCATATAAGCCCATGGTAAGTTGCCAGCCTAATGCTTCATTTCCTCGCCCTAAATATTCAACTAATTCAGGAGTAAGGTAGGCAACTAAACTGCCGCCAGAAAAAGCGCCAATAAATCGAAAACTGGTTAACGTAGTACGCTGTTGTGTATTACTCGTTATCACCCCAAGTAAAGCACCGTATGGAACATTAATAAATGTATAGGCCAGCATCATAAAAATGTAAGTGCCATAAGCCCATATCAATTTATTACCATCACTCGTATCAGGTACCGTAAATGTTAATACGCCAGCCGCTACAATAGGCAGAATACCCCATAATAAATAGGGACGGAATTTACCAAAACGGGTCTTAGTTCGATCAGCTAAGGCACCCATTAATGGATCAGAAAAGGCATCGATTAGCCTAGTTACTAACATTAAGGTACCGACAGCTGCTGCTGAAATTCCAAAAACATCAGTGTAGAAAATAAATAGAAACACATCAAAAACACGCCAATAAAAATTGGATGCTACGTCACCACAGGCGTATGCGACTTTTTCTTTTAAAGGAAGTTTACTATTCACATTTAAATACCTTATTGAATTATCAACTACTTCGTCTTTACTTAAAATTGAAAAGCATCTAGATACAAATAAAATGACTATTTGTTCATATCCTAACCAAACCGCAACAAGATGTAAGCGCTTACAAAATAATTCATATTACTTATGAAAACAACAAGTATTTACAAAAACAAACTAATAAAAAAAATAATAACATGATTATAAAGAGCTTTTAATATACAACAACTAAGTTAACTTTCTAAAAAGTTATTTAATGTTAAGCGGTATAGTTAAATAATTATCGAATTATAAAAATAATTATTGACCTTATTAACTTAATACTCTAACTTCAATGTAAGCGCTTTCATTTGTTTGTAATCTATCCAATTACACACGATACTGATATAACAAATGGAAACGTTTACTAAAATAAATAATTATAAAATATGTAAACTTGTGGGAGAAAGTCATGATTCAGAAAAGATTTATTAAAACAAAAGTAGCAACAAGCTTATCGTTAATATTAGGTGCTACTGCACTACCTGCTATATCAGCAGAAGAAGTAAATCAAGCGGAAGAAAGTGTAGAAGTAATTACTGTGACAGGTATGCGTTCAAGTATAAAAGAGTCAACACGACTTAAACGTGATGCTTCTGGTGTAGTTGACGCTATTTCAGCAGAAGATATTGGTAAGTTTCCAGATACTAACTTAGCTGAATCACTTCAACGTATTACCGGTGTTTCTATCGACCGAGATAATGGTGAAGGTAGTAAAGTAACAGTTCGTGGTTTCGGTCCAGATTATAATATGGTTACGCTAAATGGTCGTACGATGCCAGCATCAAGCTTACCTGGCGGCGGCGGAGTATCAAATTCCCGTGCTTTTGAATTCTCAAATCTAGCTTCTGATGCGGTTAAATCGGTTTCAGTTTATAAAACAGGTAGAGCTAACACCGCGACTGGTGGTATTGGTGCCGTTATTAATATAGTAACAAGCAAACCATTAGATAATCCAGGTACGCATGTTAGTGTTGGTGCGAAAGCACTAATAGATACAAGTAATCGTGTGGGTAATGATGTTACTCCTGAGTTATCGGGTTTATTTAGTTGGACTGATGACGAGGAAAAATTCGGTGCTTCTTTATCGGTAAACTCACAAAAAAGAGATAGCTCTACTTCTGGTGCTTTTGTCAATGAATGGCGAACAAGCCTTTATGATGGCACTATTCCACAAGCAGCAAGTGATATTGAACTTATTAATGAACCTGAGATTGGACAAGTTTATTCAATGCCATCAGATTTACGATACTTTATTTCTGATCAAGAGCGAGAACGTACTAATGCTCAATTAACCTTACAATTTAGACCTATCCAAGCATTAACGGCAACCCTAGATTATACCTATTCAAAGCAAGATACCTTTCAATCTCGTGCTGAACAATCTATTTGGATGGATGTATATAAAACAAGCTTAGGTTTTGATGGTGAAATATCAACCACCCCAGTTGATTTCAATGAAGAACGTAGAGATCAAGCTCCTCGAGATTTAGGCTTGGCATTACAAGAACTTAACCAAGTTAACGAAAATGATTCGATTGGTTTAAACATTCAATACGATGTAAATGATTATTTCACGTTAACTTTTGATGGTCACAGCTCAAGTGCTGAGAGCGCTCCTGATGCACCCTATGGTTCTTGGGTAAATACAGGCTTAGGAGCAAATATTGTTGCAGGTCAAAGTGTTGATTACAGTAAAGAATATCCGACTATGCATGTTAACTTTGACGACTGTGATGCTAGAAGAGGTTTAAACTGTAATGGTATCCTTGATCAAGATGATGTAGGTACTTCGATTCTTGATATGCGCTCTTCATCTCAAAAAACTGACATTGATGAATTTAGAGTGATTGGTGCTTATCAATTTGAAGAAGGAAGCATCGAGTTTGGTATTGAATCTCGTTCTATGGAAAGTCATTCTATACAGAGCTTAACACGCCATACCATGGGTAACTGGGGTATTGAAAATCCAGGAGAATTGCCTGATAACTACTTAACGCCAATTGATTTTACCAGCGAAATTAATGATTTTGATAAAAGTGGTGCCTTTAATCAAGGTTTCACAGGTAGCGCTTCACAAGTGGGTGAATGGGCTGCTGGAGAATATGGTTTTGACTTTATCGCTAATGGTGCTGCAGCAACTAACCGTACAATAAAAGAAGATATTACCGCTGCATTTTTCCAGCTTGATCTTGCAGGTGAATTAGGCGGCCGCCCATATAATATTTCTGCAGGTCTTCGCTTCGAAAGCACTGATATCACTTCTTCAGCCAATGTAGCACTACCAAATGCGGTAGCATGGGAAGGTAATCAAGATTTTAACGTACGTTTTGGCGAAGGAATGCAAGACTTCTCAGCGAAAGCAGATTACGACCATCTATTACCAAGCTTTGATTTTGATATAGAGGTTATGGATAACGTGGTAACACGTTTCTCTTTCAGTAAAACGATTGCTCGTCCTACTTATGACCAATTAAGTGCAGCGGCAGCAGATGTTAGTGGTCCTTCTGCCCCAACCACTTTACCAGGTGCTCAGCTAGGTACAGCGTCTAGTGGTAATCCCGGTTTAGTGCCACTAGAGTCAGATAATATTGATTTATCAGCTGAATGGTACTTTGACGAGACAAGTTATGTTTCAATTGGTTATTATGAAAAACGTGTTAGTAACTTTGCTGGCCGTCAGCCTGTTGTAGAAAATGTTTACGGTCTACGTGATGCAACTGCAGGGCCTCGTGCTCAAGCAGCTATGTTAGCGTTAGCTGAATTAGGTGAAGAATTAACTGACAGCAACTTATTTGCCATGGTAGCGGCAACTGAAAACAATGTTGACTATTTTTCAATGCCAGCTGAACAATTTGAAGTTGATTATGATGTTATGCCAAATAACGATGATCCTTTAATGGACTTTACAGTGACCAAGTTTGTTAACAATAAAGAAGCTAAGATCAATGGTTTTGAAATAGCGGTTCAACATTTCTTTGGCGAAACAGGGTTTGGTATTCAGGCGAATTACACTACCGTATCTGGTGACGTAGGCTTTGATAATAATGCAGATCCAACAGTAACTCAGTTTGCACTTGTTGGTTTAAGTGACACTGCTAACCTAGTGTTAATGTATGAAAAAGATAATTTTCAAGCACGTTTAGCTTATAACTGGCGTGATGACTTCTTAAATTCACAAGCTAGATACATTAATGAGCCAGCTTATACTGAAGAGTATGCCCAAATTGACTTTAATGTAGCTTATCAAGTCAATGAAAATATGTCGGTCTTTATAGAAGGTATCAACATTACTGGCGAAGATACCCGTATCCATGGACGTACGGCTGTTCAGCTTTGGAATTTAGCAGAGCAAGAAGCACGTTATGCTGTAGGTGCTCGTTATACTTTCTAACTTAATGTAATCCAGTTCGTTAGCTAGTTCTTATAAATGCTGTGTATTTACACGGCATTTATTGTTTTACGCATAATAGTAATTCTAATACTCTATAAAAAGTTGTTTAAAGAAACCTTTAAAATGACGCTTATAGAAGAAAGACTAGCTAACTGGATTACCAGAGGGAATTATAGCGACAGCCCCTAGAATTTAACGATCAAATAATGTAAAAATTATTTTGATTATCTCACCAGGGTTAAAGGAAAAGTTGATGAAAGAGGTAATGAACTATGACAAATAAAATAAAAAATGTTGTGATTGCTGGTGGTGGAACTGCAGGCTGGATGGCTGCAGCCGCATTTTCAAAACTAATAGGAAAGAATTTAAACATCACCCTAGTGGAGTCTGACGAAATTGCTACGGTTGGTGTGGGTGAAGCGACGATTCCACCCATCAAAACATTTCACAGGTTACTTGGCATTAATGAACAAGAAATAATGCGAGCAACCAACGCTACTTTTAAACTCGGTATAGAGTTTGAAAACTGGGGACTACAAGACTCAAAATACATCCACTCTTTTGGCGCCACAGGCAAAGAGTGTTGGGCCGGTGAGTTTCACCATTTTTGGCTACATGGTCTTCGTAAAGGAATAAAGGCCGACTTTGGTGATTACTGTTATGAGCTACAGGCAGCAAAAGCACATAAATTCGCTTTATCAAATAATACTCCAATAAATTATGCTTATCACCTTGACGCTACCCTGTATGCAAAGTATTTACGAAAATTTAGTGAGAATTTAGGGGTTACTCGTCTCGAAGGAAAGATTCAACAAGTCAATAAAGATAGTAAAACGGGGAATATAAGTTCACTCTCTTTAGCCTCAGGACAACTGGTAGAAGGCGATTTCTTTATCGATTGTACCGGCTTTCGTGGGCTTTTAATTGAACAAGCGCTTCATACTGGGTTTGATGATTGGTCACACTGGTTACCGTGTGATAGAGCTGTAGCAGTACAAACTAAAACTGTTTCATCACCTTTACCTTATACACGTTCAATTGCCCATAAAAGTGGCTGGCAGTGGCAAATACCGTTGCAAAATCGCGTAGGTAATGGCTTAGTGTATTGTAGTAAGTATTGTTCCGACGAAGAAGCAATAAGTACCATAAAAGCTAATATTGAAGGAGAGATGATTACCGAGCCTAGAGTGATAAAATTTAACACAGGCCGACGCCGCAAAGGTTGGAACAAAAACTGTGTTGCTTTAGGCTTATCAAGTGGTTTTATCGAACCGCTGGAATCAACAAGTATTCATTTAATAATGTCTGGTGTGATCCGGTTATTACGCTTATTTCCTTTTGAAGGTATCTGCCAATCAACTATTGACGAATACAATAGTAAACTTGATTCAGAGCTGAATGCTGTTCGTGACTTTATTGTTTTACACTATAAAACAACCGAACGCGAAGATACTGATTTCTGGTTACATTGTAAAACTATGGAAATACCTCCTTCTTTACACCATAAAATAAAGCTATTTAAAGAGACTGGTCGTGTATTTTTAGATGATGGAGATATATTCAGGGTCGATTCATGGACTCAAGTGTTAATTGGCCAAGGAATAATACCAAAACAATATCATACAATAGCTGAGGTTATGAGTGATAAGGAATTAGAAAGCTTTATGAGTAACATGAAAGACTCAATTACCAATGCTGTTGAGAAGCTACCCAGTCACGCAGAGTTCTTAGATAAATATTGCAAAGCCTGACAGAGCTGCCGACTTAAAGCTTAATGCTTTCTGTTAGTAGTAGGAAACTAAGTTAACTTGTTGTGTAAACTTAGTTTCCTTGTGCTTACTTTCTTACTGGCATTACTGAGGTATGGCTTAAGTTTTCGCTTAATCACAAGAGATATTCACCGCCTCAATCCCCTTCTTCTTGATAACAACATTCATAAAATCGATCGTCAATTTTGACGCTGTAGATAACGCAAATGGCTGTGTTACTTTCGTCAGATTAGTACCATTTTTTTCAAAACACTGTAAACCTATGTTTAAAGTACTCCATTGCTTCACTTTTAATGCCAATAAGGCTTGCGTTATATTAACTTTGCCTCGGCAATCATCACCACAGCCCATTGATAAATAGACAGGTTTATTGATTGAAGGTTTAAAACCTTCAGGCAAACGTACAGTTACTTCAAGTACCAAGTCTGATTTTTTATAACGGCTTAAATCAATAGCGTGATTACTATCAAAAGCAACCTGACCATTTTCTTTGCCATTAAAAATAACACTTCTCGCATCTTCTTGAATATTTCTATCGATACTGCGTAAATAAACAGCTTTATTTTCAATAATACTACTCGTCATAACACTTGATGAATCAGAGTCAGTTATAGTCATTTTCCAAGGAGTTTTCATTACATTTTCAAAAAGAGTAATATTTTGTAAGTTTTTTAAAGATATGGTATTAGTCACAGGTAAGTTATCTGACAATCTATTTTCATCACCATAGCTTAGGCCAAAACCATAAGGTAGTAAGGGTTGATAGTCTTTATCAAAGCGATTAACACTGGTTTGCTCTGCTGCAGCGGGCCAAGAATATGAAAGTCGGCCGGTAAAATCATAGTTAATATCACCATTAGTTTTTGTAAATAAAACATCAGCAACGGCACCCCCTTCAGAGCCAGGTAACCATAGTGCAACAAAGGCGTCAGAGGCGTTGAGCTCGCCATTAATCCACATTGGTCGACCGCTAATAAAGAGTGAAATAACCGGAATATTTTTCCCTTTAAGCTTATTTAAAAGGGCTAAATCTTGTTTCACACCTTGTTGGAATTCTAGATTTTCAATATCACCAACACCTTCTGCATAAGGTTCTTCCCCGAAAACGACAATTGCCACATCAGGCTTTGTATCAAAACTGCCGTCAGCACTGAGGGATACTTCGCCCCCGGCTTCAATAACTTTTTGTTCGATACCGGAATAAATAGAACTGCCACCAGGAAAATCTTTATTGACGTTATTAGTGCCCTGCCAAGTAATTGTCCAGCCACCCGATTGCTTGCCAATATTATCAGCGCCATCACCTGTAACAAGAATATGTTGGTTTGCAGATAACGGTAAGATATTACCTTTATTTTTAAGTAAAACTAACGACTCTCTTACTGCTTGCTTGGCAATCTCTCTATGTTTAACAGCACCAATTAACTCTGTTTTTCCTGATAATAATCTATTAGCAGGGCTTGGTTTATTAAATAAACCGGCTCTAAATTTCACGCGTAAAATTCTACTAACAGCGTCATCAATACGGGCTTGAGCTATCTTTCCGTTTTTTACTTGTGCAATAATATTGTTATAAAGTGGTTTCCAAGCATTTGTTGGTACCATCAAAATATCTAAACCCGCATTAACGGCTTGCGGACAACTTTCATTTGAGCAGCCTTTAACTTGCCCATGACCGTTCCAATCACCAACGACAAAACCATCAAAGCCCATTTTACCTTTTAGCACATCGGTTAATAAATATTTATTGCCATGGATTTTTTTACCATGCCAGCTATTAAAAGAAGCCATCACTGATTGAGCGCCAGCACTTAAACCGCCAACATAACCTTGAGCATGAATATTAAATAACATTTGCTCTGATGAAATATTATTTCCTTGGTCATCACCGTCTTCAGTTCCACCATCACCAATAAAGTGTTTTACCGTGCTAATAACACGTTTATCCCCAAGAAAGTCTTTATTAGCTACTCCTTGTAACCCTTTTACGATTGCCGAGGAATAAGCTTTAACAATCTCGGGATCTTCAGAGTATCCCTCATAGGTTCTCCCCCAGCGATCATCACGAACAACAGCAACCGTTGGCGCAAAAACCCAATCAATACCAGTAACCATTACTTCAGTTGCTGTAATTTTAGCTATTTTTTCAATAAGATCAGGGTTATTTGCTGCTCCTAAACCAATATTATGAGGAAACAAAGTAGCCCCCATAACATTATTATGTCCATGAACAGCATCTGTTCCCCACATTGTCGGAATACTACTACCATCCAAACTATCATCGACCGATGCTTGATACATATCTTCTGCTAACTTAACCCAGTCATTAGGCGTTGCATGCTTATCATTATTGGGAAAGCCACCGCCACCATTTAAGTAAGAGCCAAAGCCATACTTACGCATATCTTCAACGGTAATATCACGTATTTCTGGTTGGAGCATTTGTGCTACTTTTTGCTCAAGTGACATTGAAGCGAGTAGTAAACCGACTTTTTCTTCAATTACTATATTAGGCTTTACAGCTATATCCAACGCTGGCCAAATATCAATATCCGATACTGTTTCTAACTGTAATGAAGACTCTAAAGCTCTCTTTCTTTATGTATAGTTGAGTGCAATTGTTCCTTTATTTTCATTACAACCAACTAGCATCGATATTACTACCAAACCAAGCACAGTTATTTTAGCTATTTGTTGTGTTATTAATTTTTTCATAGTGCTTATCTCATTTAAATTATGAATATTCTAGTTACGGTCTATAGGAATAATTTATTGATCAGTTATTCCTTGATTTTGCTGCCTGACATTCCATAATAAGCAATAAATAAATAACAAATGATAGGTAATAGAAATGAAGGCTGTACACCGATATTATCAGCTAAAATCCCTTGAAATAGCGGGATTATTGCACCACCAACAATAGCTAAACATAAAATACCTGAGCCCTGACTGGTATGCTTCCCTAACCCTTGAATAGCTAAACTAAAAATAGTTGGGAACATAATTGAATTGCATAGTCCTACTAATAAAATAGCAACCATGGCAAGCGTACTAGTTGCAACAACGGCTACTATAATTAACAAAACAGCACAGATCGCATTGAAAACTAACGCTTTACCTGCTGCAATTCTTTGCATTACCGCCGCACCAATAAAACGTCCCACCATTGCGCCTCCCCAATAGTACGCAATATACTTTGCAGCTTCAGACTCTTCTAATCCGGCAATTGTTGGATCGGCGAAAAAACTAACCAAAAAGCTACCAATTGAAACTTCAGCCCCCACATAAACAAAAATACCTATAGCGCCTAAAACCAAATGGCGATATTGCCAAGCACTGCCTTCATTCTCGGTAACATTTATTTGCTGTTCATCCTCAACTAACGATAAGTCAGGTAGTTTTAACCAGGTAAAAATAGCAGCCAATGTTAACAGCATAGCCGCTAAAAAAACGTAAGGCATTTGAACAGATTCAGCAGAAGCTTGTGGAGATAAAGCCTCTGCCGCTTGATTCAATATTAAGAATGCCCCAAAAAAAGGTGCTACTGTAGTTCCCAAAGCATTAAAAGCTTGAGTCATAGTCAATCGAGAGGATGCCGTTTTAGCTTCACCTAGCATACTGACATAAGGGTTAGCCGATACTTGTAATAATGTAATACCACTAGCGAGTATAAATAAGGCCATTAAAAAAATAGGATAACTGTGCATAGCAGCCGCAGGATAAAAGCATAAACAGCCAATAGCAGCGATCACTAACCCAACAACAATGCCCTTTTGATAACCTAGCCTTTTAACGATTGCTCCTGCGGGTAAAGAAACAAGAAAGTAGGCCCCAAAAAAGCAAAACTGTATCAACATTGCTTGGCTATAGGTTAATGAAAAAACACCTTTTAGATGAGGTATTAAAATATCATTTAAACATGTAATAAAACCCCACATAAAAAAGAGCGATGTAAGAGATGTTAAAGCAAAACGATAATCTGGCTCCTGTTGCGAGTTTATATTTGCCTTTAAACCTGGTGAGCTTGATAGTATTGTCATAATTTCCTCTCGTAAATTTTTCTTATAAGTATTATCACTAAATAACTTAGGATTAGATCCAAACGGCACTTAGCGGTGTTTACGCATATCAATATTTCAAAACGATACTTTCAATATCAAGCTGTTAAAAACAAATAAACAGAATAATAAATAAAGTGGTTGACCTAGGTTACAGAAACCACTAACCTTAAATGTAAGCGCTTTCATTTGTTAATTAGAAACGATTTAAACTATTTTATCAAGTGTTTTAACAGCGTATTTCGTTAAGGGTGAAGACTAGTTACCCGAATAAACTTTACTATGTAGGTACAATTTAAAATGACAGCTAAACTCTCTCTTCCCCTTAATTCAGCGATGCTGACAAAAGATTTTATCTATGGTGTGGCGACAGCTTCATTTCAAATAGAAGGTGGTGCAGATAATCGATTACCCTGCATCTGGGATACTTTTTGTAATACACCCAATAAAGTTATTGATGGCTCTAACGGCTTAATAGCATGTGATCATTTCAATTTATGGCAACAAGACATTGCGTTAATTGAATCATTGGGCGTTGACGCTTATCGCTTATCTATTTCTTGGCCAAGAGTTATTACAAAGTCAGGAGAATTAAACCCAGAGGGCGTTAATTATTATCTAACGATCCTTGATGCCTTAAAAGCTAAAAACATCAAAGCTTTTGTAACGCTATATCACTGGGATCTACCACAACATTTAGAAGATGAAGGTGGTTGGTTAAATAGAGAAACCGCTTATAAATTTAGAGATTATGCAGATTTAATCAGCCAAGCTTTTGGTGATCGTGTTTACTCTTATGCAACCCTTAATGAACCTTTTTGTAGCTCATTTTTGGGATATGAAATTGGTGTCCATGCGCCAGGTAAAGTAGGTAAAGAGTTTGGTAGAAAAGCCGCGCATCATTTATTACTTGCTCATGGTTTAGCCATGGCAGTGTTAGCAAAAAACAGCCCTCGTTCGAAAAATGGCATCGTTCTTAACTTTACCCCTTGCTACCCAGAATCTGACACGGAAGCGGATAAAAAGGCAGCTGAATTTGCAGACGATTATTTTAATCAATGGTATATTAAACCGATATACGATGGTGAATATCCAAGCATATTAGCGCAATTACCTACTGAGCATCAGCCAGATATTAAAGACGGTGATATGGCTCTTATTTCTCATCCTACAGACTTTTTAGGCGTTAATTTTTATACACGCGCTATTTACCGTACTGATGAAAAAGAGCATTTTGTTCAGATAGATCCTCCAGCGCCTAGGACAGATATTGGCTGGGAAATATACCCAAAAGCCTTAAGTGAATTATTAGTTTTATTAAATGAAAAATATACCTTACCACCTATTTATATTACTGAAAATGGCGCAGCTATTGATGACAAAATAGTTGAAGGCGTAATCAAGGATACTGATCGGATAGAATATTATCAGCTTCACTTAAATGCTATTAATGACGCGATAGAGCATGGTGTAGATATAAAAGGATATTTTGCTTGGAGCTTAATGGACAACTTTGAATGGGCTGAAGGCTACTTAAAACGCTTTGGTATTGTTTATGTTGATTACGATAGCCAAGTAAGAACAATTAAAAACAGTGGACTGGCATATAAAGCATTAATATCAAATAGATAAAATAAAGGTTTTCGCTAGTTTCCTCAATATTACATTGTAATAACTAGCTTAACTAAATAATAAAATGATCAACCCTGAATCCAAAAATAAAAACGATAGGTAATCAGATGACTAAACTCCCCTTTTACGAAAAAGTAGGTTACGCCATGGGCGATGCCGCTGCTAACTTAGTTTGGCGTGGTGCTCTGGCATACTTAGCCGTTTTTTATACTGATACCTTTGGCCTAACCGCGGCGGCGGCGGCCATGTTATTTTTAGTAGTACGCCTGTCTGATGGGGTAACCGACATTATTATGGGGATGATCGCCGACAGAACTACGACTCGCTGGGGTAAATTTAGACCTTGGATATTATGGTCAACACCCTTATTAGCGTTGTTCATGGTGCTAAGCTTTACCACGCCTGATTTAAGTTATACGGGAAAGCTTGTTTATGCTTATATAACCTACATAGGTTTAACCCTTGCTTACACAGTTAATAACGTGCCCTATTCCGCCTTAATGGGAGTAATGACGCCGAGTGATACTGAACGAACTAGCTTATCCGGTTTCCGTTTTGCAGGTGCATTTGCAGGTGGATTACTTGTAATGGGTTTTCTACCTGATTTAGTCGCCTATTTTGGTGCTGGTAATGATGCTCAAGGTTATCAATATACTATGTATCTTTTTGCCATTATTTTAATAATATTAATGGTGACAACATTTGCGACAACTAAAGAGCGAGTAGTACCCAACCTTGATGAGTCAACTAACTTAAAATCTGAATTAATTGATTTAAGTAAAAACCTCCCTTTTATCATTTTTCCATTATTAGCAATGACGCTATTTTTCTATTACCGTGATATTTATAGTGGTTTATTTTTTGTTATTGTAATGGGATCCATGTGGTTAGTTATTAAAAAATTACTAAAAAACACGCCAGAAGATTTAAGTGGCACTCAAAGGGATATGGTTGACTTATTAACCAACAAACCTTGGCTAATATTACTTGGTATGGGCTTTATAACCATGTTATTTAATGGCATTAAGTATGGCACTATTGCCTATTACTTTAAGTACCACGTAGGTAGCGAACTGCTAGCAGGAAAATACTTTGTTGTATTATTACTAGCCTCTATTTTAGGTGCATTATCAACAAGTTATTTAGCGAAAAAATTAGGAAAACGTAAATTATTTATCATTTCTCTTCTTGTTAGTGGTGTTCTCACTGCCGCTTTTTATTGGGTACCTCAAGGTAACCTTTCTGCTATCTTCATTTTAGGTGGTACAGCCGAATTTTTCGCGGCGATAATGCCAACATTATATTTTACTATGCTAGGCGATTCAGCCGATTATTCGGAATGGAAAAATGGCCGTCGAGCTACTGGTCTTATTTATTCTGCTGGCACCTTTGTTCAGAAAACAGGAGGTGGTTTTGCTGGTGCTTTGGTCTTAGTAGTACTTGCTGGTTACGGTTACAACGGTATGGATAAGTCAACAATTGAAGCGTCTTTACCGGGTATGCAATTACTGATGAGCTGGATTCCCGCGGCCTTCGCTTTTGCTGGTGCAGCCTTAATGATATTTTACCCTCTTTCAAGTAAACAAAATCAACAAATTACTATAGATCTAGCACAAAGGCGCGCTTGAATTTAATCCTTTAAAAGTTACATAAAGATGCAATTGAGCTCGATGGCTCAATTGCATATTTATAACACTAGTTTAGATGAACTTTATTATGCTAAAATCCACCTTTTTTCGACGCCATCATCTAATGACTGAGCTCACATTGTAGGATAATTATGGCGACAATATATGAAGTATCAAGCTTAGCCGGCGTATCATTAGCAACCGTTTCAAGGGTTATTAATAACAACACCCGAGTTAGTGATAAAACACGTCAAAAAGTAGATGCCGCCATGCTAGAGCTAGGTTATCGACCTAACTCTATTGCTCAATCATTAGCCTCTAATCGCACAAACAGTGTGGGCATTTTAGTGTCTGAACTTGATGGTTCGTTTTTTGGCCAAATGATGGCCGGCATTGAATCAGAATTAAGAATGGCCGGTAAACACGTTATTATAACCACTGGCCACAGCCAAGCAGATAAAGAAAAAGATGGAATTGATTTTTTAATCTCTCGTAATTGTGATGCACTAATCGTGCATACTGAAGGCTTAACGGATGAATACCTAGTCACCCTTGCTAAAGGGAAAACACCTGTATATTTTATGAGTCGAATAATCCCTGAGTTAGCCGGTAACTGTATATATCTTGATAATGAATTAGGTGGTTATCTTGCGACACAAGCGATGATTGAAAAGGGACACTCGAACATAGCTTACATTGCTGGCCCTCAATTTAAAGCCGATGCGCACAACAGATTAGCTGGACATAAAAGAGCACTGTCGCAAAATAATTTGCCTTTCAAAGAAGAATTATATTTTGAAGGCGATTTTACAGAAACAGGCGGCAAAGAAGGCCTTAAAAATTTTCTCAGTAAAGCATCAACGTTTACTGCATTAGTTTGCGCAAATGATGAAATGGCCTCGGGTGCAATGACTTACGCACGTGAACATAACGTTGCATTACCTCAAGACTTATCAATTATCGGTTTTGATAACATCGTTTTTTCTCGTCATATTTACCCAAAACTAACCACCATAGATAACCCTGTGCGAGAAATGGGTCATATGGCGGCAAAATTAGTACTTAAAAATGTTTATCAACAAAAGGGCTTAACGATAAACCATTCTTTTGAACCTGCGCTTATTGCCCGAGATTCAATCGCTAGTATTAATAGCTAAAATTAATAGCTAACACATATTTTTCATCCCCAATAATAACGTTTCTTTTTATAGAAGCGTTTATCTATCCAACCCCTTCTCTTTCATCCTATAAATTACCCTATACCAATCTCACTCACTATGTGATCATTTCTACTGGTTAAAACAACTAATTACTGCGTTATTTATTTTATAATTAGAACAACTAGTTATTAAAATAAATGCCTTGTACTTGGCCATTTTCCCTACGTATAAAGTAGATCACTTAATTAATGAAACTGGTATTAATAATAATTTTTTTATAAATAAGTAGCAACCGAAAAGGATATGTTATAACATATCTAATTAAGATTGATTTACGTATTTATTTATTATTGATAAAGATAACTCGGAATTTTATGTCATATTTTTCAATTGTTTATTTACTCAGAAGTTCAATATATGAAAAAGAATAACAGAGTAATATTATGCACCACCTTATTTTACTTGCTAGTACACTTAGATGCATTAGCCCGAAATAATGCTCACCTTTCGCCACATGTACATGGCGTATCTGAATTAACGGTTGCTGTTGAAAAGCAATCCATAGAATTAGAAATAAAATATCCTGCTATCGATATTTTAGGCTTTGAACATAAAGCCAAAACAGCCAAGGATATCGAAATTACCAATGACGTTAAAATAATATTAAGTCAACATGAGGAGCTATTTGCGTTTACTAATAGCGAGTGTTTATTAATGGATCAACAGCTTGATATATCAAGCATCCATAATATGAACAATACCGAAGATGAAAAACATAATAATAAAGAAGTTAAGCATCATGAAGTTATTGCTAGTTATCATTATCATTGTAAAGAAGTACCAACTTTGCTCACCATTACGGTTAATGCATTTGATCACTTTTCAGCGATTCACCAAATAAACACTCGATGGCTTACAGAAGAGCAACAAGGCTCTGTACTATTATCACCAAAAAACCGCGTTATTAAGCTGAGATAAATGTGACTAACGTTAATGCAATAATCACTTATGCAGAAAAGCACTGTAAAAAACATGGCATGTGTTTAACCACTCAACGAAAACAAGTATTGATTTCGTTAGCTCAATCAAAAACGGCGCTTACTGTTTATAAAATTATAGCGCTATACAAACAGCTTTTTAATGAAAATATTGCTGCTATGTCGGTCTATCGCATTCTTGAATTTTTAGAAAATGAAAAATTTATACATAAATTACAATTAACTAACAAATATATCATTTGCACACATATCGCCACAGACCATGATCACCACAAATCACAATTTCTAATTTGCAGCATGTGCGATCTAGTCAAAGAAATAAACTTTGAAAAATCGCTCATTTCAAAAATTAAACAGGGTATGAAAACCGCTAACTTTGTACTTTCTAACACACAGTTAGAAATACATTGTATTTGCAACACTTGTATCAACAAAATAGCCTAATAGCTCTAAGGATAAAAAATGAAGATAACGCAAGCACTCACCGATAAATTCTCGATTGGTTTATCAATGTTATGCGCCATACATTGTATGTTACTGCCGCTTTTATTAGTGGCGCTTCCTAGTTTAGGCGCCTTGCAATTAGATAATGAAGCGTTTCATATCTGGATGTTAATCGCTGTTATCCCCACCAGTATTTATGCATTAACGCTCGGCTGTAAAAAACACCAACGTTATCGCCTAATCACTTGGGGTGTGTCTGGTCTTACTTTAATGATTTTGGCGGTTACTTTAGGCCATGAAGTTATCGGTGACAGTGGCGAAAAATTATTAACATTGTTCGGAGCTACTTTTGTTGTAATTGCACATATAGGTAACTTCAGACGCTGCCAACAACATAAAAGCTGCTCAAACTAAACACCTGAAAGTCATTTGAAAGGCCACATCCATAACACATAACCCTTTGTTTTTTTTGAAAAACTTAAAGCTATAAGATAAAACAGAATGAACCAGAATGAACCAGAATGAAATATTAGCGTTATTTGACCAGTGGAATAACGCCTTAAAAACAAAAATAGCAAAAAATGTTGCAGCGTTATATGCATATGACGCAGTACTGTTACCAACGATATCTAATAAGGTTTGCCATAACCATGCAGAAATTGAAGAATATTTTGCTAACTTCTTAACAGGATCTCCTGTTGGTAAAATAGATGAAGCCAATATTTTAATTTTCGATCAGGTGATAATTAATTCAGGGGTTTATACTTTTTCATTTAATAACGGTACTACAACACAGGCACGTTTTACATTTGTTTATCGTTGGGATGGAAAACGTTGGCTAATCATTAAACATCACTCTTCACAAATGCCCGAGTCAGTATTCATTTAAGAGGTTTGCGTATGAATAATAATAATCAAGATGATATTAATCAAACAATAGAGGATAATGACAGCTGTTATAGTAAATCAAGTTGCTGTGCACCGCAGAGCCCAATAATAAATACATCCCCAAAAGTTGGCCGCAATGATCTTTGTCCATGTAACAGTGGGCGAAAATTCAAAAAGTGCTGCGGCTAAACGTAGACAGCAAGAGATAATGAAACATAACAAAATTAACAACGTGCCTACCAACCTTATTACCGGGTTTTTAGGCGTTGGCAAAACCTCAGCAATGCTACATTTATTGAGAAACAAACCCACCAACGAACGGTGGGCTATTTTAGTTAACGAGTTTGGCGAAATAGGCGTTGATGGTAGCCTACTTACTGGCCAATACTCAGAAGAACAAGGTGTATTTGTTCGTGAAGTACCCGGTGGCTGTATGTGTTGCGCTGCCGGTGTTCCTATGAAAATTGCTCTTAATCAGCTATTAATTCATGCAAAACCGGATCGCTTACTTATAGAGCCAACGGGACTAGGCCATCCGCAAGAGATTTTAAAAGTACTGACCAGTGAGCATTATCAAGACGTATTATTATTAGAAAAAACAGTAACACTTGTTGATGCACGCAACTTAGCAGACAAACGCTACACGTCACACGATATATTTAATCAACAAATCGCTATTGCTGACATTGTTATAGGCAATAAAGTCGAGTTATATGAAAACGCAGATAAAGAAGCTTTAAAACAATATGTAAAACATCACGGTCAAGCAAATGCTGAGGTTATCTTTTCAACTCAAGGGCAGATGCCAATTACAAAATTAGCCGGACCACCCGCTGCCACTATCTTGTTGGAACATCATCATCATGTGACAACAAAATCACTAATTGCAGATGCCATATTACCTGAGTGTGGTTTCCTAAAAGCTATGAATTCGGGTGAGGGTTTTTATAGTGTTGGCTGGCGATTTTCTATTAATATAGTTTTTAATCACAGTAAACTCATTGAGCTTTTAAAGAGTATCAAGGCTGATCGTATTAAAGCTGTCTTTAATACAAATTTAGGGGCATTGGGATATAATATATCTGAAAATACCTTAACAGAAACAAAGCTTAATACGATTAAAGAAAGTCGCATCGAAATAATATCTGACAAGAAAGACGATTCCATTGAAGCACAATTAATGGACTGTATTCATCGTTAAAAGTAAGCCCTGTGCTTACCTTACGCCAGAAGTAATGATCATTCTTCTGTATTCATTCTTCTGTATAAAACTCAATTGCATGCACATCCATAGAATAAGCCGCTATTGCTGTTTCATTCTCAACCAGCGAGGTTTTGATAATACCGGATACCCAATAGGCATCATAAAGAGACTCAAGCTCAAGTCCTTTTGGATAATTCACAAAAATCGTTTGATTCGGTGGCGGTGGTGGTAGATGAATACATGCGCCATAATAAGGCACCATAAAAAACTGTGTTACCTTTTGTTCATCATCAAAGCCAAGTGGCACAATAAACGCCGGAATTTTTATGGGGGCATTATTAACAACAGGTTTAATACGAGTTGACACTAGTGCTTGTTGATAACGATCATTACTACTTTTTTCAATTTCATTTTTAAAGGTATCATTCAATTTATCAGCCTCTGATCCGTCAACAATCTCATCGAGATAATCGGGCGGATTAAGTAAAGCATCTAAGTCGTCCTCAGGGATCAAGTCAAGCCAATCGGCTGTCATAAAATCATATGTCGGCAATGTTACGTTTTCTACTGCTTTTTCTTTTTCTAACGCGATCTGTTTTTTAGTTTCTGTTAATGGCGTATCTGTTAATGGCGTAGTAATAGACGATGATTTTTTGTGCAACAACGGTAGAATTATTTTCAATAACCACCTCTTTTGACGATTGTTCACAGCCAAACATTAACAAAAAAGCGACACTCAATAGGCTTAATTTAATCATTTTTAATTAGGTTCAAAAAATAAGTTTAATAGTCAAATGATACACTGTATCATTTGACTATTAAAACAATTTTTAACCGTAATGAGTAATGACGTAAATAATGGTAATTAATCTTTCTAATATTCATTTTAGCTACCCTAGCCAACCTAATATTCCATTATTAAATATTCCGTCTTGGTCACTAGCTAATGGTGAAAATACTTTTATACACGGCCCTTCGGGTAGTGGTAAATCGACCTTACTCGGAATTTTAAATGGCTTATTACTGCCTAATCAAGGGCAAGTAAGTGTACTAGGTCAGCGTTTGGATAATATAACAAGCCGACAACATGATAAGTTTAGAGCCAATAATATTGGTTATATCTTTCAGCAATTTAACCTAATTCCTTACCTCAATGCTGTTGATAATATTCAATTAGCAAACTATTTCTCGCAATCAAGTGCAAAGTCGTCTTTTATTGATGAGGTAAAAATATTACTGACTACGTTAAATATGCCAGAGACAGACTGGGACAAACCGGTACGTAACTTAAGTATTGGCCAACAACAACGTATTGCCATTGCACGTGCCTTAATTAATAACCCTAAATTATTAATTGCTGATGAGCCTACCTCTTCATTAGATAAAAACAATACAGATTCATTTATGGCGTTATTAATGTCGATCGTTGCCAAGAACAATATCACCTTATTATTCGTTAGCCATGACATGTCGTTATCACATTACTTTAATAGGGTTGAGTCATTAAATGAGATTAACCAAGTAGATAATTTACATGTTAATTAAGCTAGCACTGAAAAGCCTAAAAAACCGTAAAGGCTCTATCGTCTTATCAATAATGGCGATGACGGTCAGTATATTTGTTCTCTTAGGCGTTGAGCATATTCGACATCAAACTAAAGAAAGTTTTTCTAACACCGTATCAGGGGTTGATCTTATTGTCGGCGCTCGAACAGGCAGTTTAAATTTATTACTTTATTCTGTTTTTAAAATTGGTAGTCCAACCAATAATATGCGCTGGCAATCTTTCGAAAAAATCAAAGCAAACGCCAAAGTAAAGTGGGCAATTCCCCTGTCATTGGGTGATTCACATAAAGGCTATAGAGTACTGGGGACGACAGCTGATTATTTTCAGTACTTTAATTATGGCAAGCAACACAACCTAGTACTTGCCAAAGGTAAAGCTTTCGAACATGTTTTTGATGTTGTCTTAGGTGCCCAGGTTGCCAATAAGTTAGGTTATCAAATTGGTGATCACATTGTCCTTACACACGGTATATCAAAAACAAGCTTTAACACCCATAAAGACAACCCTTTTACTATTGTTGGCATTTTAGCGCCAACAGGAACACCTGTTGATCAAACATTACACGTCAGTTTACAAAGTATCGAAGCAATACACATGGGTTGGCAAAGGGGTCAGCAGGATAATAAACCGCAACATACGCATGGGGCTATTGAAGCGTCAGAGCTAACGGCGCTGCATGAAAAACTACAACCTAAAAGTATTACTGCGTTTATGTTGGGCCTTCATTCAAAAATGGCAACCTTTCGATTACAGCGAGAAATCAACGATTACACCCAAGAGCCTTTGCTGGCTATTTTACCCGGTGTTGCATTGTCTGAACTTTGGCAAATGATGACAATTTTAGAAAACACCTTATTATTAGTGTCAATATTAGTTTTTGTTGCCGCCTGTTTAGGGGTAAGTGCCATGCTATTGTCGTCAATTCGTGAACGTACACGTGAAATTCAACTATTACGTGTTATTGGTGCTTCGCCACTGTTTTTATTTTTACTCATTGAGTTAGAAGCATTATTTATTACTATTGTCAGTATTACTTTAGGCTTGGGACTATTAACCTTAAGCCTTTTTATCGCACAAGAATATCTCGTTGCTTATTTTGGCTTGCATATAAGCATCAATACTATTTCGATTGAAAGTTTGTATTTATTACTAGCAATACTTTGTGCTTCAATAATTGTTGCTATGATCCCGTCAATTATTAGCTATATACAATCAAAAAATCACGCATTAACGCATTAAGTCTTATAATAGGCTACGTTGTGAAATATGACGTTAACAGACTCTACGGGCTACTAAAGAAAACGTTTTAATTTGCCTCTTACACTAACTGAACCTGATTAACATGAATTGAACCACTGTGAAACGATAATATTGTTGGCTGAAGGTGACTTTTCACCTAACAGTTATACTATATTTATTAATATTAGCCAACTATAGGGTTGGCTAATATCAAGACTTTAGATAGCTTTATATATATCTGGTTTATTATTTACACTAATTCGTTCAAGCTCATTATTTGACTAAATCCTACACTAATAAATTGATTTATCAAAAACAACAAACCTCCGGAACAATTTTTGTACGTAAGGCTTCAAGTTTTTTATGCATGGAATTAAAAAAAGTTTAATGAATCATTAATGTTTACAAGCCAACTTCCCCATAGATGTCAACTTGACAATAATTTTATTTTTCGAGCCAACATTGCTTTCAATAAGCTCCACTAACCCAAGGTTATTTATTAAATATATGTAATCTGGATCACTTTGGCGATAAAGCCGCGCCTCAAAATTTGAGTTAAACTGTCTCTGAAAATGACCATTATCTATCTTTCGTAAAATATCGAACATTGTATACCTCTATGTTATTATAACAATTAGTTAATTAAGCTAAAACAAACTGGTCGTACCAGTACAGGTATCTTATAACAATGGTTATAAATCGTCAAATACAAAACATATAATCCACTTATCCCCATGCATCAACCGCCTCCTTTAATATGTTGAATGCGAATAAAAAACTAGACTTATATTAACGAATATATGTGATTTATAAATTAAACAACGATCAAGTTATAAGTACATGATCGTTGTTTTTTTATTAAACTATTACAGCCACTTATAACACTCACTCATACCAGCTTAACATTTCACCAATCGAATAAATTTAGCAACATCTGTACTGTATTTATCAGGTATATAACCGTTTTGACAATTAGCATGGACATACCCATGATAATCAAGACCTAAGTAATTAAACGTTTTTTCAAATACACGTAAAAAGTCACTATCCGCTTCAACACTAGCCGAGGTACAAACCACATAACCTGTTTTCTCTCGAAGTTTACGCCCATAAACCTTTAATGCATCTAACTGCAATAAATCGGTAACCCTATCGAGAAAAATTTTCATTTGTGCGCTAGCAGCGTACCAATAGATAGGTGAAGCAAAAATTATTTTTTTATAGTGTAAAATTTCATTTATCACTGGCATAAAATCATCATTAATATTTGTATGTTCATAATCATAAGGGGAGATGTTTTTTTCCGAAAGATCAATCACGTCAACACTTAACTCGTGACTAATCTCGTCTATCAATTTTCGAGTATTTCCAGTTGATCTTGCACTCGCAAGAATGACCACAATGTCAGTCATCTAAAGCTCCTAGTTTTCTATATTATAAATTTATTACGTTTATTTTCTGCTCAATGAAACGATAACTTTAATCATCATTATTTCGCTCTTGTGGCAGGTCACTTAGGTATTGAACAAATTCAACTTCATAACCACTTGGATCTAAAAAGTAAACATTTCTTCTAAACTGAGTAACAGCGCCTTGTTTTGCTATTTCAAAGCCCGCTTGCTTTAAACGAAGAATTACGGCATCAAGATCGTTGGTCACAAAAGAAAAGTGCGCTAAGCCTATTTGATGACCACTTAAATCACGATTTTCGCCAATGCCATTATCATTAAGCGCAATGTATTGATAATCATCACCAAAATGCAGCCAGTTACGCTCTACACCAGACCACTCATTCACGCCTTCACTTCTAACTCTCCAATGCGGTAAAGCCGCTTGATAAAAACTAAGTGATTCTTGTATATCGCTTATCACTAAATTTACATGCTCTAATCTCATATTATTTACTTCCTATTCTGTAAAGATGATGCCACTATAAAACCTCAAGTTAACTTGAGGTAAAGTGTTTTATTAATTTATTTTGGAGGCAATATGGAAGAAGCAAATTTAACGGTAGGAAAAGTCGCAAAACGATGCGGTGTGAAAGTATCAGCACTGCACTTTTATGAAGAGAAAGGCTTAATTCACAGCTTGCGAAATCAAGGTAACCAACGTCGATATAAAAAAGAAGTATTGCGACGAGTTTCATTGATCAAAGCAGCACAAAAAATGGGAATAAGTTTAGCAAATATTAAACAATCTCTATCAACCTTACCCAATAATAGAACACCTACCGCCGATGATTGGTCAGTGCTTGCGTCAAATTGGCAGCAAGAGTTGAATGATAGAATTCGTTACATGGAAAATATGAGGGACTATTTAACCGGTTGCATAGGTTGTGGTTGTTTATCGATGAAAAGTTGCCCTATTTATAATGAAGATGACAAATTATCATCACACGGTGTGGGTCCTGTTCTATTAGATAAAACTTAGCTTTGCGACTGAATAACTTTATTTACTATCTACAAGTATTGGTATTTTTTAATAGGCGTAGATTTTGGTAAACTATTACCGCTGATATTCAATGAAAGATTCAATTTATGCAACGACCACCACTTCGACAAGCCAAAAGCATCGAAAACGTATTTAATAGTGCTTATTGGCATCTGAGCCAACAAGATTTTACTATTACTGAAATTCGTAGCAAATTAGAACGCAAAACAGAGAACATTGACTGGATAGAGACCGTTCTGACACAACTTATTGAACGTGGTTATTTAAAAAACGATTTAGAATTTACAATACGATATTGTGAATCTGCCTTTAGCAATGAAATAGGAAAAGGCGCAGTACAACACAAATTAAAAAGACGTGGAATATCGTCAAGTGATATCGAAAGAGCTATTGAGCAAGTCATTGAAGAACGTGATATTAATTTCTATGAAATGGCGAGTAATCGATTGCAGTCTCGGTACATCACCTTCGAAGGGACTAATAAAGAGAAGGTTTATACTCAAATGACAACGCGAGGTTTCTCACGTTCACAAATAGATCGCGCTTTATCACAACACCCGGCACAGGCGACATTACGTAGTAAAATGGCAATAAAGGCTGAAAAAGCTGAGCTTGCAACTGAAATTATGAGGTTATACCGAAAAGGCAAAGGGCAAACACTTATTCTTAATGAGCTAAAACAAAATCTTATTGATGTAACTGAGTTTGAAGAAACTTTATACCAATTAACGCTTGCCGGTGATATTGATTTTTATCAAAGCTGTAAAGATCAATTAGCCAAAAAGAAGTATGACTTGTCTGACTACAAAGACAAATCAAAGGCTTATGCTTATCTGTCACGAAAGGGCTTTACCAGTGATGAAATAAAAGAAGTTATGGCGTTAGAGCTAGATGTGTAAAACATTCAGTCTAAATAATGGCCACTGTATTTTAATTTTAACTTCTCTTCTCCCTGATAGATTACTTATATTTAAAGAAGGAACAAAAGTAGGTAAAAATATCATTCACTATCAAACATGTACATAAATTAAGGGCTTTGCTACATTTAAACGAACTAAATTACCATAATAAGAAGAAATCTATGAAAAAAACATTATTATCCTCTTCACTTGCATTATTGTGTATTACTAGCTTACAAACACATGCCGTTACTTACATTACAGCAAAAGCAATGCTTGATGTGCAAAGCGGTAAACTAATCACATCCCCTCTAATAACGATTGATAATGGAAAAATCATAGCCGTTGAACGTAATAAAAAGCCCACGGTAGAAATAAATGATGAGTATATACAGTTACCTGAACTTACGTTAATTCCTGGCTTAATGGATATGCACGTACATTTAACAAGTGACCCAACTGTATCGCGCAGTGAACGCTTAGGACAGTCTGTACCTCGTATGGCAATTAAAGCATCTTACTTTGCCAAGAAAACATTAGAGGCTGGTTTTACCACTGTTCGAAATTTAGGAGCTGCAGGCTATAGTGTAATAGCAGTACGTGACGGTATTAATGCCGGTGATATCGTTGGTCCACGCATTTGGGCAGCTGGCCCATCACTTGGTATAACAGGCGGCCATTGTGATAATAATCGCTTACCTCCAGAGCTAAAACATACCGCAGAAGGTGTTGCAGATGGCCCATGGAATGTGCGTATTAAAGTACGTGAAAACATTAAGTACGGTGCTAATGCCATTAAATTTTGTGCAACCGGTGGTGTATTCTCAAAAGGAACAAAAGTAGGTGTACAACAATATTCGTTAGCCGAAATGACAGCTATTGTTGAGGAAGCACATATGCGCGACCTGCCTGTTGCTGCGCATGCTCACGGTACCAATGGAATAAAAGCCGCCATAAAAGCGGGTGTAGATAGTGTAGAGCACGTTAGCTTTTTAGACGATGAAGCAATTACACTCGCTTTAAAACATGGCACTTGGTTTTCAATGGATATTTATAATACTGAATACACTTTAACGTATGGTGAAGAAAATGGTGTTGACGAAGAGAACTTAAATAAAGAACGTCAAGTATCTAAAAAGCAGCGCGATAGTTTTAGTCGAGCAGTAAAAGCAGGCGTGAAAATGGTATTTGGTACTGATGCAGCTATTTATCCACACGGCGATAACGCAAAGCAGTTTTCTCGCATGGTTAAATTTGGTATGACTGAGTTACAAGCTATTCAAGCGGCTACCATTAACAGTGCTAGATTATTAAAAATGGATAAAGAACTAGGGCAAATTAAAAAGGGATTCGCGGGTGATATAATTGCTGTTAAAGGTAACCCTTTAAAAGATATTAGTACTTTAGAAAATATACCTTTTGTGATGAAAGCAGGCGTTGTTTATAAAAAATAAACACATATCAGAGCAAAAAAGAGATAACAAAAAGCCCAAATATTTCTATTTGGGCTTTATAACATCAGGGTGATACGTAGAGTAAATTGTCTAATTCAAGGCGCTTAGTTGCGACGTGTAGTGTTTCTTAAACGAGCAATTAAGCAACGCAGAAGTAGACGATTTAATCAAGCATGATGTCGGGTAAGGAGCAGCTATTACTAGCTACCCCTCCCCTAAGAACCGTACGTGCGAATTTCCCCGCATACGGCTCAAGCCTTTATAAGTCTATACCTGAATACAGACCAGCGACTTTAACCAAGAGATTTCAAGTATTCAGCTGAGACTATTCCAAGTGTTATGACACTTGTAACCACCCCATAAATTTGAATTCTCCTCTCCATAGTCCAAACGTTTTTATCTGTCTGTTCTAATGGAAAAGGTTCAACTTTATTCTCTAAACAAGACTCACCTTTAGATGTAAGTTTTGCATCAAAAAACTGTAATCCCCCTACTAAAGGTTCAAACCTAGTAGCTTTTATATAACCTTCATTAACAAGTCTTTCCAAATGCAGAAACTCTACTTGGTTAGACTGTTTAATCGGATTATCTATACCTTTTTTAACTAGTTTTAGTAAATGTACCATTGGAAACCTCTATGTTATAATATTTATAATATGAATAAAAAACAACTGGTCGTACCAGTTGGTACTCATAATATAATAACTTAGTTATTCCGTCAAATACATGGCCAGTTAAATTCAGTTTTTCCCCACTACATGCAATTGCCGATGACAATTAGGATGCAACAACACTAAGTTACTCATTTCATCACTACCACCTTTTACCTTTTCAACAATATGGTGAATATTCCATTCTGTTGCCTTAGTAATTGGATGGCGGCACATGGGACAGCGTTGCTGCTGTCTGAGCCAAAGCATTAACAAAATTCGTTTACCTTGCATTGAGTCTCTCCAAATTCGCTCTTGGCGCTTTTCAAAGTATTCCTCAAATGCTAAATCATACGGATTTGCCTCTGCTTTCATCTTAATGTGTCGCTTTATCGGTATATCATTGGTGTACATTAACCTGACAATTCTATCGTCAGGCACAATACCTGAAAACGTCCAGTTTCGTGGCCCCACTGATTTAAAGTATTTAGCTTTAATCCAGCGTTTCTGACGATTATTATGCCGTCGTCTGCACCATTGCCACAGAAGTTTCCACACACGATAATCCACGTAATTAAAAGTTTCCTTCGCCACAATATGACGATGGTAGTTAGCCCAACCCCGAAGAATTGGATTTAACTGACTAATAAGCAATCCTGCTGTAATAGTCTTTTGCCCTTTAACTATGTCGCGAACCTTCCCAAGCACACTTTTTACGCTTTTACGGCTAGGTTTGATTAACATCTTCCCATTGCTATATTTTCGTAAATTCTGCCCAAGAAAATCAAACCCATCATTGATATGCGTTATCACCGTTTTCTCTGGTGACAACGTAAGACCACGCTCCGCCATAAAGGCTTCAACAAGTGGCTTAACTTCATTTTCAAGCAACTCTTTCGAAATGCCTGTGATAATAAAGTCATCCGCATACCTCACATAATTGACCTTAGTCTTGTAGGCGGCTTTCGTGTTTTTCTTCCCAAAATGGGCGTATAACACGTCTTCCAAACCATCAAGTGCTAAGTTAGCCAACACAGGAGAAATAATCCCCCCTTGTGGTGTACCCGCTTTCGTTGCGTTTAACTTACCGAATTCAATGAATCCCGATTTCAGCCATTTACTCAGTACTTGTTTATCCAACACTACATTGGCAAGTAACCAGTCATGACTGATGTTATCAAAGCAGCCTTTGATATCTCCCTCTAACACCCACTCTGCCGAGCTTTTACGACTTAAATTGACAAAACATTGTTCTATCGCATCAGCCGTAGAGCGCATTGGTCGAAAGCCATAGCTATTACGATCTGCGGTTGTTTCCGACACTGGTTCAAGTGCTAACAGGTATAATGCCTGCATAGCCCTATCTAACATGGTCGGTATTCCTAAAGGGCGACGTTTACCGTTACTCTTTGGAATGTAAATCCTCCGCAGTGGCTTAGGCTTATACCCTTGCCGTTTTAATCGAAAAATAGCCTGCCATTTACAATTTGGCGTACCCCATAACTCCCTATCAACACCAGCAGTCCTTTTGCCTCGATTCTCAGTTACCCGTTTAACCGCTAAACATTTAGCAGCAAACGAGCGCACCAACAAACGTTGTAAGGCTTTCACCCTACGCCACTGTTGCTGCTTAGTCGCCTTCGCGATCCGTACTTGTAGCCCTCTCACCTGAAGCTCAACTGAATACCAATTAATGGTATGCCAGCTTTGCGCCTGATGGGAGAACGCAGGTACAACAAATACCGTACTCATCTTGCTTTTCTCCTGTTAGTTATAATCCAACAAGAACAAGACGTAATTATCCCCTAACGGGAAGAATTATTTCTTGTCCCGTTAGGATCAAATTAAAGACGGCTTTACACGTCTATCTCACGATTAAAGACCAGTTGGAAGTTAGCACCGTTTCCAGTTAGCGCATTTCGCACCTATCTAAATCATTACAATCTAGCATTTGCTTTTTCCAACCTCCTTTACCCACATATTCAACAGTTCGCCTTGCGACTCCCCTGCTTTAAACATTTAAACTACGAATAAATAAAGCAAATATTTGGGCTTACCGAGTTCCACTAAAGTTACACAAACAACTTAGGCTCTGCCTGTCCACCGACGACTGTATGACGACGTATTTCCAGATGTAAAAGAAATAACCAGTCGCGCACCTTTTGGTTTAAGCGTATCAATAATATTTCGCTTATTGCGGTTGACGGTGTTTATCAGCAGTTCAAATACATTAGCCCTATTGTTTAGCCTAGCTCTCAGCCCGTTTATTATTAACAGACTATATTTACTCTCACGAGTTTAAATACTGCTTTCGCAGAGATACATTGTTAGGAAGCTTCGCACAAAACCGTTACCAGTAATGCACTATCCCTAGGCTACAACCTGTCGTAAGGTTGGTCTCACTAACATATAAATGAATATGCTGAGACAATAACTTTAATGGCTTACGCCAGTAGGTCTACTTTAATCGAAACTGAAAACGTTTCTTTCAATAACAATAACGAATCAATACTCCAATGGAGAAACTGATACAAATTGCTTTCAATTTTTGATGCGAAAAATTACATATAAACCGATTTTCTACTTAGTAAACTGATAAATATCAGTTATTTTACTCTATAGTTCGCTGATAGAAATCGCGATTTACTGATGGTAAAATCAGTTTGGCTTATACTAAACTCTTGCTTTTTTGATCGATGACTGAATGTCTCGTTTACAATTGTAAAACACAATTGCACGACCACTTCTAAAAGAAGTGTCCGGCATTTGGTCTTACCCCCGAATGTCGGAGTCGATTGCTATATTTGCAGGTAGGTGAGCGAATGTGTTAGCATTCGCTTACGGTGTAGCCTGCTAGGTTAGTGACCTACACGACTCTCGTCGCACTACATCATGCCGCCCACATGAGCGGTAACCTGCTAATAATAAAGCAAAAATTAAAACATGCAAAATGGGATACCCCGCATTATACCCCAAAGGCAATTAACTATAATTACTAATCGATATTTTGGATCTGAATATTACTTATATTAACAAAAAACAAAGCATTGAAGGCATGATTAATTATTATTCATTCAAATGATGAAGCGTGCAGATTTATTTTTTTATTATCGTTTCGTTAATAATAACACCGTTGTATTATCTTCTAAGTCTTTATCCGAAAGCGATTCCATATATTCTTCCAATGAATTACTAGAAAAATTAAAAATTTGTGAATCATTTTTGAACCTACTCCAGAAACCATCAGAACACATCAATATTGTATTGCCGCTAGTAAATTGTGGATAATAAGTTATGTCAATTTCAACATCCTTATTAAGAGTGCAAAGTGATCTTGTAAGGTATCTTCGGTAACCGTTTTGATTAATAGTGTCTCCATTACACTTACCTTGTTCCACTAATTCTTGCGCTCTAGAATGATCAACGGTTCTTATTCTACTATCCATGAGGTAAGCTCTAGTATCCCCAATTGTTAATAGTGAAACTGAGTCTAGATAAGAGGTAACTATCGCAATACTGGCTTTACCTTTACCTAAAGTCTCTTGCTTTATCGCATTTATAACAACATGATTTAATTCTTCTAGCGTAGTTACACTTTCTAATGATGTAACCTCAGTACTAATATTTTTACATAAACAATCCACAAAATGAGGCTTTTCGTTTACAAATCCATCGATAAGAATCGAAACAGCCCAATTCTCTCTATTATAAAAACAATATCGATCTAAATTTTCTGCTCTTTGTCCTTGCAAGCTTTTAGAATATGTATTTTCAAACATAAGCCCCCCAAGGTAATGACTTGTAAAAATCATTAACTGCTGCGTACGCATCCTCAAAGTTAGGAAGTTCTCCCTCAATTTCATCAGCTAATAAAGGATAATCTTCAGAAGAGCGTTTCTTAATATCTTCATCGTCCAATGAATTCATATGGAGCATACCATCTGGCAATCGCTCTTGAGATTTATCAAACAAAAACCTCAGTATATTCATTTTTTCTTCTTCTGAAGGGGTGTCCGTATTTTTTATAAGATAGTGTAAGTCATAAATATCTTGTCTTCTGCTTCGATTTCTTACTACTTGTTGATGGATTGAACGAAGTTTTTCAGCAAATAAATCTTCAAAACCGTAAGCCAAAATACCTTCTTCATCATCAATTATTAGGTCATCAATTTTATGCGTTACTTCATTGAAGCTATAATCTATTTTTACAGTATTTGTACAGTTTTTGGCTTCTAATCTAGAAAGAGCTTTGTCGTTTGACGTATGAGCGTAGCCTATTTTAAGCTTTAAAGATGGAAAAGTGGCACTTTCGATATGTTTTTTAGGTTGAACTTTTAAAGATTGAACTAAACATTTTATCCCATAAGGTAGTTCATCAAATGCTTCAAGAAGTGCATTATTCAATTCTTCTTCAAATTCCACATTGTCAATTTCGCTATACTTTTCCGATGTGGAGAAATCTATATCTTCGGTAAATCTATCACTATTATATCTAATACCTAATAACATTCCGCCTTTAATTATCATTTTAGGCTTTAGGTACTCACTCTCAGCTATTGCAAATAAAATTGTATGTACTGCTTGTCTAAAATGTTTTCGATCTTCTGGGCCAACTTTAACCCACTCTTCAATATTATATTCCATTATTACTCTTCATTATTACTCTTCATTATTAATTGATATACACCACGTTTCAGAGAATACAGCCTTATATGGCTTTGATGCAATCAATTTCCTAGAGCCTCCACGAGATACACTTTCTTTCCACTTATCAATGAGTTTATGTGAAATACCTAATACTTCCTCTAAAATATAACCAGCTCTAGCTTTATCCATCGCATTTCCATTTTTATTTACTGCTTTAGTGATTAAAGGCAAATATTCAGAGCCATATTCCTTGTAAACATCTAGTACATGATTAAATCCACCACAAAATTCAGGTTTCTTTAACATATCTAAAAAAGTATCTCCTATTGAAGGAACTCTTATTCCTCCGCTATCTGATTGTTCTTTAGGCAACTTGAAGTCTCTCTTTTGATGAAAAATAAATTCCTTTCCATCAATTTTGGGTAGCTCTACAAGCCTTTTAGGAATCAGCATTTTAAGATCTGTCGCTTCGGGAAATTCTTTTGTTAAGTCACTACTCACTAACGTTTTGAATGCTGCTTGTGAACAGGTAACAACTTGCATTGTTTTAGGTATACGATCTGTAATTCCATGCCATTCCATAGCATTAAGGTAAGCTATGTAACTACATGGATTAGCGGTACAAACCACTTGCTGTGCACTTGGGAAGCTTTGGCTTTTTAATGAAAAAACAGGTAATGACTGAATCCTCTGAATAACTCCAAATGATTCCATATCTAATATATTATTTCTAACTACAAAGTAATCGGGTTCATTTTTAGAAATTTTACCTATTTTAGTGCCGTTATATTCTTTGGTTTTATATATAGCAAACATATATTTTGCTATCTCATATTCTGTTATAACAGGCTTTTTATGTTCTTTAATAATGGTAAGCCTAAGTGCTTCTTTTAAAGGAATAGTTTTCAAATATATCACCAACATAATTCACTGTATAAGTCCTTAGGACTTATACAGTGAATGAATATACAAGTCAAACTTTCAGTAAATTTTATTGATATATATTTTAATAGGAAACTGCTTTGTTATCATGGGGTGTAAAGAATTATTTGACAAACACACCCCAGAGTACTAAACTTACGTCCTAAGGACGTAAGTTTAGTACTCAACCATAACTTCATTTTTACAGACAAAAAGATCCCTCGATTTCTCGTTATCATCAGAGTTTCCCAAATATTATTCAATGTTGTTTTAAAAGATTAATGAAAGATTTTTCATTAAGCCTATATCATGTATAAGTCCTAAGGACTTATACATGATATATACAGCATTGTCAAATTTTTGCTTTTACAAATGAGTCAAAAAATCCTTTATAGATAAAGGATTAGACAAACACACCTAACCATGATAACTTACGTCCTAAGGACGTAAGTTATCATGGTGTGGGCGATTTAAATTAGGATGGATTTATATATGCTGCATTATAACTAAATTATTTAAAGGTGTTTTCACGGGTACATTCTATAAATTAACTCGACCTTTGCACAATTTTTTGAATCACTTAATTAATTGGTTTATCTATAATTCCAAGAGCTTCCTCAGGTGACCAGCCTTTTCTCAAACGACTTGCAACAGTATCTTTCTTTTGATTAAACTCTATAGCAGCCTCTGCAATAGAGTTAAAAACAAACTTCTTCCCGTTTTGAGTGATTACTATCTTATGGGAGTGAGCTTTTTTAGGTGGGTGAATTCCTAAGGCCTCCTCTACAGTCCAACCATTCTTTATTCTTTTTGCTGCTATTTTTCTATCTATTCCATAATAGCGGGCGGCATCTGCAATTGACTCAAAGTGATTAACACTCCCTCTTTCATATACTTTTATTGGCGTTCTATTTGTTCTATTAAAAATTTCTAACTCAAAGGCTTGCTCTGGAGTTTTTCCGCTATTAAGTCGGCTCATAGCATTTGAATAGCTAACTTGGAAATATTCCGATGCGGACTTAATAGAATCAAAAGAAATAGGTTGGTCATTTACCATAACGGTGACTTTTTTTCTTTTGTTGATTTAGGTGGAACAATCTCAAGAGCTTGCTCCATTGTCCAGCCACATTTAATTCTTTGATTGAAAGTTGCAGGTATTACGTTATAAGTTCTGCATAATTCATTTCTAGATGGATATTCAATGCCTTGAAACACATATTTCCTTCCTCCACTAGAGTAACTTCCGCCCCCAGCGGTAAGGTTATAGCCATTAGGTGCTTCAGTATTTAAGTGTTTAATCCAATATTTTTCTCTTGCATTAATTCTTGGGTCACCACTTATGCTAGCCTCCAATATTTCAATCATAAAGTTATCCAAACCACATTTCCATATAGCATATGGTAAAGATTCAATATTAAATTTCTCTCCTCCCTTAGATGATTCAATATGCTGATCCCACCTTTCACTGACTTTTTTAACAGTTTGCCCTACATATTTTTTCCCCGAGGAAAGATTAGAGACTAAATATATTGTACCGCTGAAATTGTATTCTGATTTTTTTGGGGGAACGTCTAGATTGAGGGCCTGTTCAATGGTAAAGCCGTAATGGTTGATACGCTTTGAAACAGTGGCCATTTTTACACCGAATGCCTTAGATGCTTTTGTAATACTTTCAAAAATGACTCTTTTTCCATCGACATTTACAGCGACTTTTTTACAGTGTTCTCGCACTCCACTTTCAATGCCTAACGCCTGCTCAATTGTCATTTTTAAGCTATGATATCTGTTAGAAAATTTACTGTAGCTTATCTTGTGTGCTCGACATGCTGCTGAGAGGGAAGGATACATAACTTCCCTCTTATCTATGAGAACCTTGACACTTTTACGTTTTAAAATTTTAGAAGGAGGGGAGATTAAGCCAAGAGCTTCTTCGATGGTCCATCCATGCTTTATTCTATAGTTATATGTTGGCACTTTGATTTCGAAAGATTCTATTGCATGCTTCTTTGAGCTGTAAGATCTGGACTCACCATTTATAGTTAATTTAAACTCTAATAAAGGTTTATCAGCTTTTTCTAAGAATTTATTTGTTTTTAATTTCTTCTTTGTTGAAGATTTTACACCCCTATCCGTTTTATCTATTTTCACACATTGCTTTTTTATTGGGCAGATACCTAATATTTGCTCCAAAGAGTATCCTTTTTTTTTCCTTTCATAAAAGGTGTTAACTGATATCCCATAGGAAGCGCATGCTAGCCTTATATTATCAAACGTGATTAGTTGATTATCCTTATACACTTGAAGCTTAACTCCATGACATGGGTGCCTTTCCCTAGGTTTCTAGTGCTTGCTCTAAAGTCCATCCATGTCTTAATCGTCCTCTAAGCTTCTCATAGCTAATACCATTTATCTTCGCAATATCGGCTAAGGATTTTTGCTTATCAATTATTCTTAAACTTTCTTCTAAAGACTTCCCTGTACTTCTACGATAATAATAAGTTGATAGCTTTACGTCATGATCTTGGCAGGCTTCCTTTACTGTTTGATAATTAGTAGTTTTTCCATTTGCCGTCACTTCAACTGCCATGAAGAATATCCTTTCAGCCGATATTTATTTAATATATTGATATTTACTCTAATGGTTTCTAGCAGATGATTCCATGACTTATATTATTAAAGTCCTCTTTTATATATTGTTGTTGAATCAGCTCTTTTGAGTTTTTTTGTAAATATTCAATCGCAAGTTTTTGCGAATTATCTGAATTCATCCAACGCATTACTTGATTAATTCTTTGCTCATCTACAGAACTTTTAACAGTCTCTTTGATTTCAACGTCAGTTTCTAACTTATTAAAATACCAATGACAATTATCAGTATGTCGACTACCTGCTACATATGTATTAGCTCTATCCATTCCAGATGAATAGAGGATGAAGGAATCGCCTTCAACGGTGATTCCTTGGGCGCTATATACTGTTGTTGCGTAAGCTTGAACAAGCGGTAAATAGCCCTCTTCAGTAATATAATTTTCTTGAATGAATTTTATTTTACGACCCGAATCTAGTTTTATTTCAAATAAAGCTTTCCCATTGTTATCTATTACAATATTACTAACTGTTCCTAATGAGCCATTACTCACTTTAATTTTGTAGTCGTTTTTCGAGAATCGAACCCGATCACCAATACCAAATTTTTGTTTAAAGTGTTTTTCGGAAACATAACAATCAAATTCAGCTATGTCTTCACCAACCTTTTCAATAGATTGTAAGTTTTGTCTAATTTTTTCACTGATAAACACAACATCTCGCCATTTTTGAGCAATTACTACAGCCTTCTTATCCTTATGTTTATTTAAATAATCAAAATAATCTGATACTAAGTTTTCGACAGATTTATCAAAATCATCGTTGAAATGTAATAAACCTCTTTCATTAAAGTTAGTTAATGCACTAAGAGAGTTTCCATCCTTTAATGAAATAACAGATTTTCGTGCCCACTCTGCTTTCTGCCTTCTTATTGTTTCTAACCTAGTGTTGCCTATGAATTCTGGTTTAGAAAGGTATTTTAGGGCACCAGAGTGCTCTATTGCTTGTAATTGACGATCATCACCTACTAGAATTACCTTTGTTCCAGAACCGAGTGCCATATCAAATAATGAAATCAACTGGGAAACACTTAATAGTCCAGCTTCATCAACAACAATTGCAGCCTTACCAATAAGTGGATTTTTATTTGTTTCAAATTGAGTTATTAGCTTTGCCAGTGTATATGACTTAATACCGGAACCTTCTTGTAAACTATCAGCGGCTTTCTTTGCAATAGAAGCCCCGACAACCTCTAACCCAATCTTTGAATAAGACTTATTTATCAAAGACATACATGTGCTTTTTCCAGTCCCTGAATTTCCTTGGACAATACTAATCATTGAATCTGTTAGAGCTGAATATACTACTTCCTCTTGTTCAATATCTAATGGAAATCCTAGCTCTTTTGAAGCTTCTTCAATCGACCAATAAATTACTGATGAACTAGGAACAGTTATCTTTCGTTGATTTTTTAGAGTATTGGCAAGTTCTAGCATTTTCAATTCATTATCCACAACAGCCTTTGTTGTGAAAATATTATTTTGTCTAGAATCAAGTCCTAGTGATAAAACATTTGCATTACGAAGTGTGAAGCGGCCTATTTGTGAAATGGTATTAAAGCATGCATCTGAAAATTGCCCTTGAACCGCGAGGTTATGAAATAAATCTTGCTCTCTAAATGTTGACTTAGATTCGGTTAATTGCGATAGAGCCTGACTTGATAAAATATAATTATCACAAATAATAGGAGAATTTGAGCGTAGTCTTTTATCAAAACTTTTGTTTAAACCTTCAGCGTTGAGATCATATTTCCATGACTCAAATAAAGTATCAACAGGTATTATAGATTTCTTTTTTCTCGTGAATAAACTTAGCTTATCTCCAGCTTTATTGGATGAGTTTTTTAAATTATATTTTTGCAACTCTATGACAATTTGTTCTTTTCTGCTTGAAAATTTATCGCATAATTCTTTAGAAATACCTTTGATTTTAAATGCATTTTTGTCTGCTTCAATTTCATATCTCAGATTTCTTAAGTTTTTCGCTAATTCACTTCTATAAACCGCACCTATAGCCATTTTCCACTGGTATAAAACTCTTGAGTCAATAGCCCCCCAGGTACCATCATTTCTCATAGCAATATTTTGAACAAGGCAGTGAGTATGACCATTTACTTGACTCTGTTGATCTTGAGTTTCTCGTGATTCAAAATGAGTAAACCGAGAAACAAGCAAGCCAGGAAGCTTTTCACTTTTTGCACCATTGTGACCTCGCCTACATCTAGCTGCATGTCGCTCCATAAACTTTATAGCATTAGAAACGGCTCTTTCATGAGCATCAATGATGCTTTCTCTATTGGAAATAACTAATAATAAAGAAGCCGATTTTGGCATTGAAAAACAACAATCCCAAGCAGGACGATGCTCTTTTCCATTTTCTTGAAATAATGCTTTTCCTGTAAATGGAGATTTACCTTGAAGTACATTGTTGTAATGATCTAATTCAACTGTTTTAGGGAGACCAAGCTCTTTAGCTAAATACCCATCCCACACACCAACCCTTTCACCTTTTTTTACATAATAATCATCACTCGCATAATATTCAGGGTTTTTAACTGGAAATATTGTTAGCATCGGACCCCCTTCTTCTTAGCATTCTGTGGGAGTCTTCTATTTTCTTGAAATAGAGCTTTGCCTGTAACTGGAGATTTACCTTGAAGTACATTGTTGTAATGATCTAATTCAAGTGTTTTAGGAAAGCCCTGCTCTTTAGCTAAATACCCAACCCAAACACCAACTATTTCTCCATTTTTTACATAATAATCATCACTTGCATAATACTCAGGATTCTTAACTGGAAATATTGTTAGCATCGGCGCTCCTTCTTCTTAATACTCTATTAGGGGTAGTAATAGGTTCAATAGAAATATGGGAAACTGTTTTCGCAAAACTTTGCGAGGGAATATAACGCTCAGCTTCTCCTTCTAATGTAGGGTAAGGCCAAGTTAATTTGTATGTAGCATTCCAGCCATTTACGGTTAAATAACCATGTACTCCTTTATTATCAGGAATAGGTAAATGAATTAATTCAGATGGCAGTACTACTTGTTCGACATCTTTACTCCAACCTGTTGCTTTACCATCATTGTAATTAGGTCTTTCTACTATTTTTTCTCCAAACCCCTTACTTATATAATCAGCGTCTATCCCTAAACTACCAACACGGAGCGAAATTACATTACCGCACATACTAAGTAGAGAATTGGCATCATGCTCACCATACACTTCGAAGATTTGACTTATAGATTGAGTTCCAATTATCGCTTTTCCTTGAAATTCGCGTGCTGTAGAAATAAACTCACTCAGAGCGCTAATCTTATTTAAATTCCCGAACTCATCTAACAACAAAAACGTTTCTTTCTTATTTCCTCTTTCACTGACGAGGAACTCTGTTGTTAGGACACTAAATAATGCAGTAAAAAGTGGTTCCGCTAAGGCTTTATATCTATTATGGGATTGAATAATCACTTTTTTAGGTTGATTATCTCCATTGACCCAATCCTTTATTGAGAAAGTTGCATCTTCAGAATTCGGCCAATATTCAGATAAATATTCCATCCAACCAATGTTGCTTTGCAAATTCATTAACACACCGCTAGATGTTTCATTATTTGAATCTATATATTTAATTAAACCAGGAGAGTTTTCAGACAATAAAGAATTCAATTTTTCAGAATCTATTTCAGTCATTGTGTATAGTTCCTTCCAGCCCCATGTTTTACCCGATTCCTGCAATGCTACAATCATCCCCGTAAGCATTAAAACCGATGAAGTCGACCAAAAAGGTTGTGGTGTTTCAATAATAATTCTTTTTGCAAAGTTAAAAGCTGAAGTTTTATCTGGTAGATCCGCTGAAATGTTCCAACTCACTCCCCTCTGATCCCATGGTGCAATTAAAATAGTGTCTTCATCGTATAGCTTTTCTGTAAACTCACGCTTTTGGTCAAAAATAAACAAATTACAGTGCCTATCTATTAGCTGTTGCAACAAACCAAAAATTACAACGGTTTTCCCTGCACCTTGCATTCCAGTAATTAAAAAGTTGTTAAGCTCTCTTTTTCTACTGATTTGAACTTCAGGGTGAATCATTAGTCCAGCATCACTACTATTAATTATTTCAATTTTATTTCTTTTCTTTGCATGTCTTTTCACAGATTTAGATTCAATTAAATCGACACCTCGCACCTTAATTTCGAGTGTATTCCCTCCAAATTTATATAAAAATTTCCAGACTAATATCAAACTAACAAAAAATGAAAATAGAAAAGGTACAAATATATGTAAATAAAAATGCGTCTCTAATTGAAGCGACTTAATGCCTCTCCAATAATATGAAATGGGTAGTTCCCCCTGTAGAGAGTCCCACCAAACTCTTAATGGATTTGACAGATATTTCCATTCGCTGAACCAATTCCAACTAATAACTGTTAGTAGTAATGATAAAACAAATGTTAGGCCCAAAAGTATGTATATATACAAAAGCCAATGATTTTGCTTTAAACTAGGGGGAAGGTATGAAGCGTTCATTTCAATACCTCCTGTTCAAATTCTTTATTGCATTGTTCAAGCGCTTTTTGAATCTCATTATCGTTCAAGCCAACAATTATGCTGTTCATTGTAAATAATCTTCTCAATAACCTTATTTCCAATTTTTGAAATAAAAGCTCATGATTTGGATAATCAAAATAGCGAAATGCAGAGTCACGTATAATATCTATTACAGGTAAACCTTTGCGATCAGCCTCCGCTTGTAACTTTGCATCCACTTCACGCTCAAATCGAACAAACCGCCCTTTATCAGAATAATTACTCATAAGATCTCCTCTACCAAAGCTAATATCATCAATATCATCAATGAATACTTGAGATATAGGGAGTATTTACTATTCCTTGATATCAATTCTGATATCCTCCCACGGCTTTGAATTACGGACTCTTCACATGAAATTTCAAATGTTGTTCTATCATCAATGATGAGTCGGGTATGAGTATCATCTATAGGAAGAGAAAATTTGAAGTAAGAATCATTAATACTTAAATAGCAGCCAGCTATATAAATAGTTCGCAACTCATTTTTTGAGTATTTTTGAGAAACAATTGTTAAAACGCACTTTCTGAAATACCTCATTAAGTCGTTAATATTTTCTGCTTCAATCGGAAGTCGTAAATTTATCAAGGGGGATTTCTTGAAATAACTGATTGCTAGCAACTCTATAAAAATCTTATTACTATTTTTATCGATAAAAATGTTATCTTTATTAAATAAAGGCGAATGATCATGAATAAAGCAAGCCAGAGCAAAAATGATCATCTTTGTATTTTCAGAATAAATGTTATTTTCAAGATCAAAAGAGAACTGCTCAAGCTCATTTGTTAAGTCAAAATACTCCTGTGGTTCAAGGTTCAGGCTTTCGAAGTTAACGGAAAGCTTTTGGATTAAATCTGACACTTGCATTTCTATGTTTGGCTTATTACCCTCATATATGCATGAACCACAAGCTTCGACTAAAAAGTTTTCATGCAAGAAATTATCGATGTTTAACATATTATTTATCTCCTTCCATTTGTGTTAACGAAGCGTCAATAGTTTCCTCATTAATTCCCATCTTTACCAAGCTGTAGCCGCTAGTTTCGTCAAAATCTGGTAGCTGGTATACAATGTATGCTGCGTAAGACAACAATAAAGCATCAGCGTTAACTAACTCTTCTGCTGTAATGTCTTCTGAATTTAACTTTACCGAATATTTTAAAATATCAATTATTTCATCAATACTAAATTCTGAAGAATTATCCTCTTCAATAGATACAAGCGCTAATATCCAAAAGATACTTTGAACATCATTAAAGTTATTTTCAAGAAGCGGAAGCACAACAGCTATTAACTGCTCATTTCTAGATATTAGATTATCCATTTACGCGACCTCCTGTTCACATTCCACTAACCAAGCATTTATGGCTTCTCTTCTCCAACCAATGAAGTGGTTTCCACGCTTCATTGGTTTGGGGAAAATCCCTGCGTTTACCCACCGGAACAAGGTCGATTTACTCTTCCCAATCAATGTTGTTATATCATTGATATTTAAAATTAATTTTTCTTTCATGTTTTTTCCTCGTAGTTGAATTTACGAGACCAGAATAACGTGAGAGAATCAGGCAAGATAAACATGGGTTGTATAAACCCATGACTATACTTTAATTAAGGTTTGTGATATGTCAGTTGAAGTTAATGGGCTAAAAGCGGCTTTTTGGTGTCGTTTAATATTTGATGTATGGGGGGTGTCTTCTCCAGAGGAGATGTTTAACTATAAGTCCGCTCGTTCAGCCTTTACAGAAAATAAATATCGAATAGATGAAATTTTTGATCTTTATAAAGGCTCCAAAAAACAAGATAGGGCATACGATATACTTTATGAAAACAACAACAACGTAAAAAAGTGGAGTGGTTATTTTTTAGGGAAAAGTTCTCCCAGTCTAAAATTTGTAAACGAAGTTGATGAATTGGTAGCAGGCAGTGAATTCTTTTTTAAATATGGGGCGAAATCATTATTTAATGTTATGTCTGCTAAATCACCTGAAGAAGCTTTAAATAACTTTAAGGAAGAGTTAATTGAATGTTTTGAAAAACCCGACGATACGCACTTCATTCATAAAAATGTGATTGGTGAAATTATTTACGAAAATGAACCACCTAGTTACGAATATGATCTTGTAGCCATGACAGAAGAAGATATCGAAAGCCTCCAGTCAAATAATTGGCTTGCAGAATACAGAAAACTACGTGCTTTTCTGCCAAATATCGATGCTTTTCATAATGGATTTCCAAAATCAGAAGTTAATAACTTATATATACATATTGCATATGAAGTAATTTCTGCCAAATTTTTAACTGAAGAATATAAATATCATAATTTGGCTAAAGTATTGTTTGTGAAGCATGGCATAAACGCTATTGAAAACTTCGAACACGAAATGGGAATCCCCAATTCATTATGGCTAGATATTACATTTATTAAAGATGCATTTGATTGGTACAGTACTTACCTAACAGAAGCATAAAAATCCTAGTTTAGACAATGGTGTATTCTGTTTTTAATTGGTCTAAATGATCAGCCCAGAATTGCATCATTTTTTTTCTATTAGGTAGATATTTAGCATGGTTGTACGCTCGTGAAGTTTCAGTTCCAGTAAGATGTGCTAGCTGCATTTCTACATGGTCTTCATCCCACCCCTCTTCATTTAAAGTCGTAGATGCTGTGCCTCTAAATCCGTGGGTAGTCATAACGTCACCTGTATAACCCAATGTTCTTAATCTATTTGTCATAACATTTTTACTAATCGGGTTGTTACTATTTCTTAAGCTTGGAAAAACAAATGGTGAGTAGCCTGTTACTTCTTGAATAGATATTAATTGTTCAATAACTTGAGTCGCCATGGGGACTAAATGCATCCGTTCTTTTTTCATATGTTCAGCAGGTATACGAATTAGACGAGCTTCAAAGTCTATATACTCCCACTTTAGATTTCTAACCTCTGTTGGCCGTAAAAATACTCTGGGAATTAGTTTTAATGCTTCAACTGTACAAAAAGTTCCTGATGGCAAAGTGTCTACATCGAATATTAATTTTCCCAGCAGTTTAGAGTTAATAATGGCAGAAAATGATTTAGCTTTTGGTATAGGACTGATGATATCCCTCAAAGCTAAACCTTGAGCAGGGTTTGTTCTTGTTAATCTATGCCCTAGAGCAAAACCAAAAATCCTATTCAGTACAGACAAAATTACAGGTGCCTTTTTCAGGTTACCTGAATATTCAATTTCTAGCATTAATTCCGTGATATGCCCTGCATCTATTTCATCTACAGCTAAAGAACACAATTTTTTAGCATCTTCAGTGATCCAACGTTTGATTTTTTTTGCATGGTCTTCGCTCCATGAAGACTGTTGTTTCCCCCACCAATTCAATGCTACGACACTGAAGGTCTTATCGCTAACCTCTGAAGCTTTTTTTACCGTCTTTCTCTCTACCATAGGGTCTATCCCTTGTGATAGCAGGATACGCGCATTATCAGCCCCTTCTCTTGCTTTACTTAAGCTTATAGAGGGGTATTTCCCTAAAGCCATTTCTTTATTTTTACTATTATAAATATATCTAAAGCGCCACAATTTTGAACCACTTGATTTTATCAATAAATACAAACCTTTAGAGTCAAACTCCTTAGCTTGTTTCTTATTTTCAGGACATGTAAAACCATTTATATCGCGAGCTAATATTGTCATATGAATTACTCTACATTGCTTAACAGGGGTATATTTAAGGGTATAGGGTAATTATAGATACATTTCTTGATCACATGCAAGGGGACATACCCTTGATTATACCCTCAAGGAAATGAAATTACATGAGGGTAATTGATTGCCTATGAAAGCAAATAAAAAAGAAAAAGCCCGTAAAACATAGTTTTACGGGCTTTTTTGATATCGAATGAAACTCGATGATATCGGGGTGGGAGGCTTACATCATGCCGCCCATTCCACCCATACCGCCCATGCCGCCCATATCAGGCATTGCAGAGCCGCCTGAATCTTTAACTGGTGCGTCAGTGATCATTGCTTCGGTAGTTAGCATTAAACCAGCAACTGATGCAGCAAATTGAAGTGCTGAACGCGTTACTTTAGTTGGGTCAAGAATACCCATCTCTAACATATCACCGTAAGTGCTGTTACCAGCATTGTAACCATAGTTACCTTTACCGTTACGTACTTCATTTAAAACAACTGACGCTTCGTCACCTGAGTTAGTTGCAATTTGACGTAATGGAGCAGACATTGCACGAATAGCTACGTTAATACCGTGTGTTTGATCTTCGTTAATACCTTCAAGATCTTTAATTGCTTCAGCAGCACGAACAAGCGCTACACCACCACCGGCAACAACGCCCTCTTCTACTGCAGCGCGAGTTGCATGTAATGCATCTTCAACACGGGCTTTTTTCTCTTTCATTTCCATTTCAGTGGCTGCGCCAACTTTAATGACTGCAACACCGCCAGCTAATTTAGCTAAACGTTCTTGAAGTTTTTCTTTGTCGTAATCTGAAGAAGAATCTTCAATTTGACCACGAATTTGAGCAACACGTGCTTGAATGTCAGCTTCTTCGCCAACGCCATCAATAATCGTGGTGTTGTCTTTAGAAATAATTACACGCTTTGCTTGACCTAAATCTTCTAATGTTGCTTTTTCAAGTTCCATACCGATTTCTTCAGAAATAACAGTACCGCCAGTTAATGTAGCTACATCTTGTAACATAGCTTTACGACGATCACCAAAACCAGGTGCTTTAACTGCTGCAACTTTAACAATGCCGCGCATGTTGTTAACAACTAATGTCGCTAATGCTTCGCCTTCAACATCTTCAGCAATAATAAGTAAAGGCTTACCTGCTTTAGCTACGGCTTCTAAAGTCGTTAATAATTCACGAATATTCGCAACTTTTTTATCAACTAATAGAATGAATGGGTTTTCTAATTCAACTGTGCCACTTTCTTGGTTAGTCATGAAGTAAGGTGATAGGTAACCACGATCAAACTGCATACCTTCAACAACATCAAGTTCATCTGTTAGCGCTTGACCTTCTTCAACGGTAATAACACCTTCAGTGCCTACTTTTTCCATTGCTGTTGCAATGATTTTACCAACAGTTTCATCAGAGTTAGCAGAAATAGTACCTACTTGCTCAATCGCTTTGTTGTCAGTTACTGGTGAAGAAAGGTCTTTCAACGCAGCAACAGCAGCGATAACAGCTTTATCAATACCGCGCTTAAGGTCCATTGGGTTCATACCCGCAGCAATTGATTTTAAACCTTCATTAACAATAGCTTGAGCTAAAACAGTAGCAGTAGTTGTACCGTCACCAGCTTCATCATTCGCTTTAGACGCAACTTCTTTTACCATTTGTGCGCCCATGTTTTCAAACTTATCTTCAAGTTCAATTTCTTTAGCAACACTTACACCATCTTTAGTGATCGTTGGACCACCAAAAGATTTGTCTAATACAACGTTACGACCTTTAGGGCCTAATGTTACTTTTACCGCGTCAGCTAAAATGTTTACGCCTCTAAGCATTTTTACTCTAGCGTCGTTACCAAATAATACGTCTTTTGCAGCCATGTTATTTCTTCCTATTTTTGTGAATTTAGATGGAGCAATGCTCTACATCAAATTAAATACTTAAATTATTGAGCTTACTCAACAATTGCTAAAATGTCTGATTCTGAAAGGATCAATACTTCTTCGCCATCAATTTTCTCAGTTTTCATACCGTAACCTTCAGAGAAAATCACTTGGTCACCAATCTTTACGTCTAATGGGCGTACATCACCATTTTCTAAGATGCGACCTTTACCAACAGCCACGACTTCAGCGCGAGTTGATTTTTCTGCTGCACTGCCTGTTAGCACAATGCCACCGGCTGATTTAGATTCAACTTCTTTACGTTTTACAATTACGCGATCATGTAATGGACGAATGCTCATTTATTTTCTCCTGAGAATTATTGGTTATAACAAATATGTTTGTGTGTAATTAATGGGGTTAAAAAAATACTTCACAAGTCTTTACGGTATTTTTTTAATTATTTAACTTTAACTCTGTTTTAAAGCCTTGCAACCAATTGAAAATTATAAATTAACATTCAATTGGCTATATCTTGAAATGATAGTTCTACATTCCAATAAAATATTTAAATCAATAGGTTATCTATTAAGAATGAATTTAACAAAAAAACTAAAAATATAGCGACTACAAAAAAGCATATTAATATTTGTAGTTAGTCTTTTCGCTTAAAGTCACCTTCTAAGGTTTCACCTTGTTGATGATCTTTATCAGAAGAAATGGCTTTAGTCTGTGTAAATACGGCTGCCTTATCTACTTCAATATCAACTTCGTTTTCATAGATATGGCCACTTTCTTGGGTAAAGCTAGAGGCATGAAAATGTGTATTTTCACCAAACCCGCTACCTTGGCTAGTTTTTATATGCTTTTGTACTTTGTTCGCTAATGCCTCTCGAATATTAGGTATAAGTAGTAACAAACCAAAAATATCGGTAACAAAACCTGGCGTCACTAAAAGTATTCCGGCTACTAATAAAACTAAAGCAGTCACGATCTCGCCAGAAGGCATCTCGCCTGCTGCCATTTTAGTTTGTACCGATTGCAAAGTAGCTAAACCTTGATGACGTACATATTTAGCGCCAAGCCAGGCACTAAGAATCACAATAGCAATAGTTGGCCAAGCTCCAATTAGCTCTCCAACCTGCATTAACACAGTGATTTCTATAATAGGTATGATAATAAATAATGCAAATAATAAGCGAAACATAAAGACTCCTGTTTTCTTTGTAAGATATATTGGGTTAAACAGGTCTTTTTCAAGCGTAAATGACTTTTACTTTACTTAACTCTAGTGTTGTTAACTTTTTTTTAAGAAACTAATGCTACCTTATCATTTGCTGTGAATATAAATATGACCTTCCAATATCAGCCACTATTATTGCTAATAGGCTTTTAATCAAAGCAATAACGGCATGGTAATTACTGAATGATAAGCGAAAGAAGTATCGGTATAAAAATAAATTACAGCTATTAATAAAAACTAAAAGCGATAATTTGATACAATTAAATGCTCGAATTAGTAACCTACATCGCTACAATGTAGCTGAAACGAATGTAATTGAAGTGATTGCTTTGAATATCCAGCAAAGCAATAAGCACTATTTAAACTGGATCAGTGAAAATTAAAGTAGTATTAATGAAAAATCCATCATCATCTTTAAACTTTTCGATTAGAACATTTATTATGTTTTTTGTTCTACTCGTAGGTTTAAGCTCTGCCGTTACTAATGCACAGCAGTCTATTTTTGACACCTCTGGTCCATCATTATTTAGTAATGACAATGAGTTTTTAAGGGTAGATCAAGCCTTTATTTTTAACTTTGATCAAGATGAAAATTTACTCCATATTAACTTTGATATCAGCGAAGGTTATTACCTTTATCGCCATCAATTTAAATTTACGAGTGATACAGCCCGTATAGCAGAAATAGATTTACCACAGGGTATAGAGCATGAAGATGAATTTTTTGGCGTGCAACAGATTTATAAAACCTCATTAAGTTTTACCCTTAACATTGAGCAAGCTGATAAAAACGCTGTCATTACGGTTAGCTATCAAGGCTGTGCTGATAAGGGCTTATGTTATCCTCCAACAAAGAAGCAAGTTTCATTAGATCAAGTATTAGAACAAACAACAAATAAAACGTCTGCTGCTGTCTTATCAGCGTTAAACAGTGATATGGCTGAAACGTCTTCAACACAAAATCAAGAAAACTCAACGGTTAGCGAACAACATCAACTCGTTGATATGTTAAAACAAGGGAGCTTATTATTAATGTTAGTTGCTTTCTTTTTAGGTGGGTTATTATTATCTTTCACCCCTTGTGTATTTCCAATGTACCCTATTTTAACGGGTATTATTGTTGGTGCTGGTAATAATAATTCAACACCTTTAACTACCAAGAAAGCATTTACGTTATCGTTCTTTTACGTGCAAGGTATGGCGGTTACATATACTTTACTCGGTGTAGTTGTTGCGCTTGCTGGCGCACAATTCCAGGCCATTTTTCAGCATCCTTATGTATTGGTTGCCCTTAGTATTTTGTTTATCTTTTTAGCCTTATCCATGTTTGGCTTATTCAACTTAGCCCTACCTGCTAGTTGGCAAAATTATTTAAATAGTTTAAGTAATAAACAAAAAGGCGGGTCTGTTGCTGGTGTAATAATGATGGGCGTTATTTCTGGTTTAGTTGCTTCTCCTTGTACAACCGCACCTTTAACCGGTGCTTTATTATATATTTCACAAACAGGTGATGTTGTATTAGGTGCCTCTGCATTGTATGCATTAAGTTTAGGCATGGGGTTACCATTATTAGTGCTAGGTAGCTCAGGCGGGAAATTACTGCCGAAAGCTGGCGCCTGGATGAATATTATAAAAAATATTTTCGGTCTATTATTACTCGCTGTTCCAATATTTTTATTAGAGCGATTTATTCCTGAAATTGCCAGTGATGTATTATGGGCATTATTGATATTAAGCTCAGCCACTTATTTATATGTTGCCAATATCAATACGGCTGCGCAGTCAGCGGAGAAAACAACTAAGAGTTTTGCCTTCGGCTTACGTTCATTACTCATTTTCTTAATGCTATTTTGGGGGGCTAACATGCTTTATCAGCTATTTACTCCTAATAGTAGTACGTCAAATATCACTATGATTGGTAGTAATAATTCAAACAATGGCGACACACAGTCAATAATTCATCAAGAAAATAAAATTCAACATTTTAGTCAAGTTAGCACCTTAAATGAATTAAATGAAGCTGTTGCACAGGCAAATAAGCAAGGTAAAACAGTTATGTTAGATCTCTATGCTGACTGGTGTGTTGCCTGTAAAGAATTTGAAGAATACACTTTTCCAGATCACAACGTACAACAAGCACTTGCTAATTCGGTTTTACTACAAGTTGATTTAACCGAAACAAGCTTGCCGCAAAATATTGAATTAATGGATCATTTTAATGTTTTTGGACTACCGTCTATTTTGTTTTTTGATTTGAACGGCAATGAATTGAATTTACAGCGTGTTACTGGATTTATGAAAGCAGATGAGTTCAGTGAGCATATCAAAGCGATATTTTAACGAGATGGCTCTGCGAGTTGCGAGTTCAGAACAATATCAACTACCCGTTTATTTCTGGTAGTTGATAGTGACTAACGATACTAAATTATACTGCTTTTCCTAATCTTTCCCAACTTGTGTTTTCCAGTATCCATTGTGAGTATATTCTTGAATAAACGCGATTAAATCAATCTCTGGCACTGGTTTTGAAAAGTAATACCCCTGAATTAAATCACAATTGTTTTCAGTTAAACTTCGCAGTTGTGCAGCTGTTTCGACGCCTTCAGCTATAACTGTTAACCCTAAGTTTTTTACCATCGCAATAGTTGACATAATAATTTGATAGTCAGCATGATTTTCTAACATACCAAAAACGAAGCTTTTATCTATTTTAATCACATCAATAGGCATTTTTTTAATATAAGCTAATGAAGAATACCCCGTGCCAAAATCATCAATTGCGAAGCTAAATCCCATCACCTTTAAACGGTCCATCATCACAATGGTATGGTCGATGTCTTTTACTAAGGTTTGTTCTGTTAGTTCGAGTTCGAAAATGTCTGCAGATAATGAAAATTCATCCAATAAATTTTTTAGAAAACCGGGTAAATCTTTATCAATAAATTGTCCCGCTGATAAATTAATGGCAATTCTAACATCAGTTAAGCCTTGCTCTCTAATCATCACCGCTAGTTCAAAACATCGATGAATAATCCAATAGCCCAGTTCAATCATATGCTGAGAGTTTTCTAAAATAGGAATGAAATCTTCAGGTGAAACCATGCCTCTTTCTGGATGTTTCCAGCGTAGAAGAGCCTCAAAGCCATATATTTTATTATCTGTAGCACGTAATTGCGGTTGTAAGCTTAAGCTAAATTGTTGTTTGGCAAGCGCTTGACGAACTTCTCCCTCTAGCATAACTCGATGGGCAACCCGCTGAAACATCTCTTGATGATAGATATGGAATTGGCTACCGCCATTGTCTTTCGCTTCATACATAGCAATATCGGCATGCGCAATTAAATTTTCGGCCTTTTCCTTACTAGACTCTGTATATGAAATACCAATACTAGTAGAAACATAAAAAATGCTTGAACCTAACTTTATTGGCTGTTTAAACTCGGCTAATAACTGCTCTGCGATATTAATGGCTTCATTTACCGAACTTAAGCCTCCTAACACCACAACAAACTCATCACCACCAAAACGGCAAGCTAAATCCATTTTACCCACACTTAAACGTACACGCTCTGCCGCTTGGATCAACAGTTTGTCGCCTTCTGTATGCCCGTTACTATCATTTACTTTTTTGAAGTCATCTAAATCTAGAAATAAAACAGCAACACCACCAGGGTAACGCCCAATATTGGCTATTGACTTACGTAACTGATAATTCAACATATTGCGATTAGGCAAACCGGTAAGTAAATCGTACATTGCAATATTTTCTAATTCTTTTGTTTTCTGCTCTACTTCAAGGTTTAATTGTTCTAATTCATAACTAAGCTCTAAGGCCGAATCACTTAAAAGGTCTAATTCATCAGAAAATAAAATAGGTCTTTTAAATTTAACCTCTCTAAATTGATCAAATCTTTTATTTGCAAGTAAAGGCAATGCACCAGACAAGCTTAATAAACGTTTACTAAACAGTCTAGCCATGCCATAAAGCACAAGTGCTAACACAAAGAATATAGCGCTAAGTGACATCAATAATTGTTGTCTATATTTGGCACTTTGTTCTTCGAAATCGGTTACATCATCTATTAATGATAAGTAAAATTCTTTTTCGCTATTATTTGCTAACGGTAACAAATTCACTAAGTAGCTTCTATCAAATAAGTCTATTTGCAAGCCATATTCAAGAACGAAATCTAAATTAGTTTCCTGATTGGCATTAAGCAAAGATATGGTGAGATCCATATTAGAAGAAGATATAACTTCAATATTGTTGTTTCTTTCTCTAGATTTTAGAGAAACACTCACGACGGCTACATCACTATTTAATGATGTGTTAATTGCGTACAGCATATCAACAAGGCTAGCTGTCATAGTAATCACTAACGTGTCACCATGATTATTCAATAAAGGAACACTGAGTAATAAATAGCACTCTTGTTGACATAGCACTTGATGGTTTGGGCTTTGAAGCTTCAGAACGTGATCAATATTATTTTGTGCGAATTCAGGTATCGTTGAGGTTTCAAAAAGTGACTTTTTATTGGCATCAACTAACCAAACATTTTCTATATTTAGATTAAGTTGCAAACCATCAAATTGATTAGCAAGCTGTTCTGCAAAAACAGTTAAATCTTGCTGCTGTGAAAACTTAGTTATCTCAGAAAAGGATTCAAGCCAAACATTCATTTTAGAGCGAAGAATATCACTGTGTAAGGCAAACTGAGCTTGGCCTTGCGCTAACGTATTTTGATGATATTGTTTATAATCATCTTGTAGTCGCGATAAAGAAAGGGCAGAAAAACCAACCGCTAAAATAAGTAATATTGATACTATCAATATTAATAACTTCGTTGGTACACTAATAAATCTTTTCATTATCAATAACTTCTCAATTAGAACCAATACATCAGCTGCATAGCCCAAAGTTCCCAATTTTTATGATCATTGGCGCTTGGATTAGGTAAAACAACTGGGGTAAGTCTACCACCGCCTTGAAGCCAGTGGTATTCAAGTCTTAACCTTAAATTACTAGAAAAATCGTATGACAAACCAATAACACTATCTCTATGATAACCAAAGTAAGCAGGAATAAGGCCACCAAATTCCTCTGACATTGCCTCTCCATTTTTATCATCTCGATCATTATAAAAATTTTCATAGCGAGCAAGCAAGGTTAATTCATCACTCACCTTAAATCGAGACTGTACATACATTCCCTGCCCAACGGGTGCTTTATTATATGTAGGAGTATAAAAGCCTTGGGAGTCAAATACTTCTTGATAAATTTCGCCACTAAGCTCCCAACGCTCTCCTTCATATAAAGCATTCATAGTGTAAAATTTAAAAGAAAATTCACCATCAAAAAATATGTCGCTAAAGTCCATTGCGTTATAACTAAAAACAGAATCTAAATAAGATATACCAAACCGCCACGAGGAAAAGCTAGGTTGCCAGTATAAGCTAGTTTGAAAATCATAATTTTGTTCTAGTGAACCTTTAATTTGATCACCTAAGATAATTTCACCCTGTTTATCTGAAATTATCGACGTACCGTAACTCAAATTAAAGTCAAAGTTTCCATAGTCATCATCACTATGACTTATTTTAAGTGCCGCCCCATCGCCGCCAACGGCAATATCTCGAAACCCATCAAAATAAACTGATTGTGGTAGAATAATACTAGGTCGAGCAAATGGAATATCTCTAGAGCTAGAATAAAGCCAATGATTATTTTTAAAGCGGCCTAAATAAAGATTGGCTTGCCAGCTTTCGCTTTTATATACTGACCAATCTAATAAAGCGTAATCAATACGAACATCTTCAGCGTATCTATTACCACCATTTAAGTATACGACTTGACCTGCTAGCCTTAAATTATCGTTTAACTGGTAGGAAGCATTAAAACCTACTTCTGTTAGTTTAGGCGATACTGCGCCATCATCATCAACAAAATCACTGTTTTCAACATCAATGATCCCTTGTGCAATAAAACCATGATATTGGAAATCTTGCCCTACAGCATCAATTGCAAACATAAATGAACATAGAGTAATTAATGCCCCAAGAAACAATTTTTCCATAGGTAAACTTACCACTTTAGTTTGTAATTTTAATAACATGTACACCCTCCATTCCTTGAGTTTTTTCAACGTAACCGATTGCACCGGGTGTCATTCGAACGCCTTCTAGAAGCTCTTCAGTTGTATTAACGGTAATAGGTGCAACCCCTAACCCAGAATAAGTTAATTTATTCCATATGCGGTCAAGTTGATAAGGAAACATTTGTAAACGTTCTTTACTAAAAGTTAAATGAAGCGCATGTTGACGGGGCAAAACAAAAACAGTAATTCTTTGAGCGTCGGCCCACTGTATTTGACGCATAGTAAAAATACGTCGTAATTGAGAAGTGGTTAATGTAGTTTCGCTAACATTAGGATGCGCGATTACTTCAACAGCTGAAGCAGTTGAACTAATACAACCTAAAAATATAAGCAAATATAAAAAGTAAGGTGTTTTGATAATACAATCCTTCTATACCTAACAATATTCAAAATGAATTTTTGTTAAATATTTACCAACTATTAAGCGGGGGATTTAATAATCACGGTAATTGGTATTAACTATAAATAAAACTTATAGTTAATTGAAAATGTTAAATAAAATCCAAAATACATTGATAAGATATCAGAAAACACTTGTTTAATACAACTAATACTTTGTTATTGCTAATAATAAATAAAAACCGCAAGGTATTGTTTATATTAAGTAACTATTTCAACTATCCCTTTAAAAACAGTGTATTAATTATCACTATTTATCTTATGAGTGTAGTAAACAATTATAAAAATAACCATTTTTTATGTCAGCAAAGAGATAAGACCAGTATTTTGCTGCTATATTCTGCGAAAACACTATAATAATCGTCAATAATAAAAAAAACGTTTTTTTATTCACAATATTATTATTTTATGTAATTATTGTAGGTAATATCAACTTTAAGGTGTTTTTAGCGAAGATGAGTACTAAGTTTGAGATTTTGGTGTTAAATGGACCTAATTTAAATATGTTAGGTAAGCGTGAGCCTGAAATTTATGGCGCACAAACATTAGACGAAATAATTGAAGCATTAGCAAAGCAAGCACAAGCGCAAGAGATTAAGCTTTCTCACTTGCAATCTAACGCTGAACATCTGCTCATAGAAGCGATACATCAAGCTTATAAAAAAGTAGATTTTATTATTATAAATCCTGCTGCATTTACACATACAAGTGTCGCGCTTCGTGACGCTTTATTGTCAGTAGATATACCATTTATTGAAGTACATTTATCTAATGTGCATGCAAGAGAAGAATTTAGACATCATTCCTATTTGTCTGATGTTGCAACCGGTGTGATTTGTGGGTTAGGTGCAAATGGATATAGTTATGCACTTCAATCTGCAGCAGCTTGGTTGAATAAAACGTAAAGTTACAGTTATTAACTGTAATAAACAACAATAATAATTAGTTATTTATAACTAATTTCATATTAATTAAAGCAAATTGAAATAAGGTAAATAAAATGGATATTCGTAAGATCAAAAAACTTATCGAGTTAGTGGAAGAGTCAGGCATTAATGAACTAGAAATCTCTGAAGGAGAAGAATCAGTTCGTATATGCCGTGGCGCCCCTGCAGCTGCACCTATAATGCATGCAGCTCCTGTTTCAGCACCAGTTGCTGCACCGGTAGCAGTAACTTCGGTAAATGAAGCAGCAGCTCCAGTATTATCTGGTCATGTTGTACGCTCTCCGATGGTTGGTACTTTCTACGCTTCAGCATCTCCAGACTCTCCTGCCTTTGCAGAAATTGGTCAACATGTTAATGCTGGTGATACATTATGTATTATTGAAGCAATGAAGATGATGAATCAAATCGAAGCTGATAAATCAGGTGTTATCAAAGAAATACTAGCAGACAATGAAGATGCTATTGAATTTGATCAACCGCTATTCATCATTGAATAAGCCCAACCAAAAAGGGTCATTCCATGTTAGATAAAGTTGTTATCGCCAACCGTGGCGAAATTGCCTTAAGAATACTACGAGCTTGTAAAGAGCTTGGTATTAAAACTGTTGCAGTGCATTCCACTGCTGATAAAAACTTAAAGCACGTATTATTAGCAGATGAAACCATATGTATTGGTAAGGCTCCTGCTCCCGATAGTTACCTTAATATTCCTGCGATTATTACCGCAGCAGAAGTAACTAATGCAGTTGCTATTCATCCTGGTTACGGTTTTTTAGCTGAAAATGCTGACTTTGCTGAACAGGTTGAAAAATCAGGTTTCGCCTTTATCGGTCCAAAAGCTGAAAGCATTCGTATTATGGGTGATAAGGTTGCCGCAATCAGAGCAATGAAAGTTGCAGGTGTACCTTGTGTTCCTGGCTCTGATGGTCCGTTAAATGACGATGATGCAGCAAATAAAGCCCATGCTAAACGCATTGGTTACCCTGTAATTGTTAAAGCTGCCGGTGGTGGTGGTGGTCGTGGCATGCGTGTTGTACGTACTGAAGCAGAATTAATAGACTCCATTGCCTTAACGAAGAAAGAAGCTGGTACCATTTTTAAAAATGACATGGTTTACATGGAGAAATTCCTTGAAAACCCTCGTCATGTTGAAATTCAAATCATGGCTGATGGTCAAGGCTCTGCAATTCACTTAGGTGAACGTGATTGTTCAATGCAGCGTCGTCATCAAAAAGTAGTTGAAGAAGCTCCTGCCCCAGGTATAACACCTGAAATGCGAGCCAAAATTGGCGAGCGTTGTTGTAATGCTTGTATCGAAATTAACTATCGTGGTGCTGGTACTTTTGAGTTTTTATATGAGAATGGCGAGTTCTATTTCATTGAAATGAACACGCGTATTCAAGTTGAACATCCTGTAACAGAGATGATCACTGGTGTAGATTTAATTAAAGAGCAACTACGTATAGCTGCTGGACAACCATTATCTTACACTCAGGATGATATTAAAATTTCAGGCCATTCAATTGAATGTCGTATTAATGCTGAAGATCCACGTACTTTTATCCCTTCTCCGGGTAAAATTACGCGCTTTCACCCACCAGGTGGTTTAGGTGTTCGTTGGGATTCGCATATCTATGCTGACTACTCAGTGCCTCCTCATTATGACTCTATGATTGGTAAATTGATCACTTGGGGTGATAATCGTGACGTAGCTATTGCACGTATGCGTAATGCACTTTCAGAGCTTGTGATAGACGGTATTAAAACCAATATCACTTTGCATCAAGATATATTAAATGATCAAGGTTTTGTAAATGGTGGTGCTAACATCCACTATTTAGAAAAGAGACTTGCTGAATTTGCTTAAAATATTCTTGCTGAACACTAAATAATTAAAGCTCTGCATTTGCAGAGCTTTTTTTTTCCTAGCAGTTTACGGTAAACTGTTTACCATAAACTGAATATAGATAATTAAGATATAAAATTAACAACGGGTAAAAAATGACAAAACAATTAGAAAAACCTACTCCACCGCAAGATGATGACTGTTGTGGTGGCGGAGCCTGTAATCCTTGTGTTTGGGATCATTATTATGCTGAATTACAAAAGTGGCGTATTGCGCAAGCAAAATTGAAAGAACAAGCGCTAGAAAAAGAGTAAAGTCGATGATGTTAGCATTCATCATCGACTTATCATCATCAACTCCTAAAGTTTGCTTTAGAGAATTACAGTGACTAAAGCCGATTAATCTCATACGTACTTCTGGCATTTGCAAATATAATAGAAATCAAAAACAACCATTAATATTGTTTTATCATAACGCTCTATTTAATAATGCCAGAGTCCATAATAATTTGTGCTACTTCTTTCGCTTTAGGGCTAGCCATCAAACCAGCAACATCACCATTATTTAGCATGCGAGAAAGCTCAGGATCATTGGTAAGTTGTTTAAAACGAGGATTTTGTTTTACAACTTCGACACGAATAAGCGTGGTCATAACCTCTTCAGTAAGTCTCATTTTTACCGCTGTTTTGTCAGTAACATCAACATCGCCCAGCACATTAGTTTCTTCTAAAATACGCTGTACCGTTTTTTTATCAAGAACAGCATTTATTTCATGCGCAGTCATTAAACCGAGTACATCTCTTTCTTCTACCATGCGGTTAATCTTCTTGCTGTTAACTAATGTTTTAACATCAGGGTCATTAGCGAGAAATAAACCATCTTGTATTCCACGGGCAGGATTTTTTAATACATATGAAGCGACACCAACCAATTGCGGCGCCTTTGGAAATTGTTGAGCCAACACACTATCAATAGTACCCCCCATAAACTGTTGTGATAAATTATTGATTGGATTGTTTTGCGGTAACTCACCATTATTCAATGCTGTATTGGCTATATTAACGAACCAAACCAAGGCTAATCCGACACCAGCACCTATCAAACCATTAGCGATTGCACCAAGCAAAGGTAATTCTGACTTTCCATCCGTTAGTTTACCAAGAATACTAAGGAGTATTTTAAGTGTGATTGAAATGACTACCCAACTGATAACAAATATAGCAAAGCCTGCAACGAAGTAAGCAACCAACCCTTGAAGCTCTGTTTTTTCACTGATCAGTACAGCCCCCCTGGTTGCATAACTTAGCGCAATAAAATAAGCGCCAATTAAACTCGCAATGCGAGCAATAACTAAGCCTAAACCAAGACAATAGCCACGATAGATAAAGTAAAGTAGAACTATTGAAAACAGTATTATTCCAATCATGTATTTTTCCTTTTAAATAAGTAGTCACAAATACTAAACACTATAATGATTACATTCAAGCATCCTTACTGATAGCAAGTTGACTAAGTTATTTTCCACTAAGGACAAGTAAAAGGCTTAGACGCACAGGTCATAGACTCTAAATATAATATAAGTACCTATATTAATGCCAGTAAGGCATTGATTGACAATAGAGAAAATTGGGCTCTATTAAGGTAGATGCGAAGTAGCTCTACACTTAAGAAAATAGATATATTAAGAATGTTGCTATTGTGCTTTCAGGTAAGTTTCTGAGTATTGTGAGCTTTAATAGCATACATGAATGGATAGATTAATATATTGTATGCGAGTTAGGTGTTAGATGAGATATTAGGTGAGTTATATAAGCACGGCGATGTTCTGCCGTACTTATATTCCCCACTTTAACCAAAAGATAGTACTACGTCTAAAAATTGAAAGTGATACCACCAAAAAATAGACGTTCACGGCCAGCCAGTTTACCTTCATTACGGCTCACCAAATATTCCTTATCAAACAAATTTTCTACACTAGCAAACAAGGTTACACCGGTATTAGGAATATAATAATTAACCGTCGCATTCCAAATAGTGTAGCTAGGAATGATACCCTCAATACCATTTCCTGACTCCACAAGAGTATTTTCATCATCAGCAAATTGACTACTCACATGTTGTACCCCAATGCGTGCTTCAACACCGCTGACATGTTCATAACCTAAGTCAAGGTTCACCAAATTTTCTGGCGCATATTGCATACGATTACCATCATTAGCTGGGTCTGATGCTTTAGTATACTCTGCAGTCCATAAGTTAGTGTATGAACCAGATAGGTAAATATTATTGTTCCAGTTATAAATCTCACCAAAATTAATTCGAGTCGCTAGCTCAATACCTTGCTGTTCACTTTTACCACTATTATCAAATGTTGCGCCATTATCTACGATAGTATTTTCGATATCGTTATGAAATAAAGCGCCTGACATAACAACGCCTTTGAAGTAATTACTTCTCATACCTAATTCGAACAAAGTACTTTCTTCAGGTACCGCACGTGCACCGGATGCATCGAGCTCTCGATCCGCGCGTGACGGCGAAATACCTTGATGAATACCCGCAAAAACTGTTGTTTTCGTTATACCATTCCATGCAACACCAAAGCTTGGAAGAAACTCAGTGTAACTGTCTGAAACACGATTTGAAGAGAAGTCATCACTGTCTCTGGTACGAACATCTTCAACGCGAAAACCCGCAGTTATTGACCAGTTATCAATATAAGTAGTGTTTTGTGCGTAGTAAGATAATGCATAGGCATCAAGCGTGGTTCCTTCACGATCTTCTCCTTCAAGTAATGCCAACTCGTAATCTAATCGTTGTGCTGTATTAACAGCATAAACCTGTTCGCGATGCGCTTGCTCTTGATGATAACGAAGACCAATAATTGCATCATTTTCAAGGCCAAATAAGCCATGCTCAATATCAGCTCTGCTCTCTGCTCCCCATGTGTAATACTGACGAGGTGCATGACGACCACCACAAATATTATTATCGGTATCACCAATATCTGATACCGTTACATTACCATCGCCATTTATATCACCTACGGCATCACAATTACGTAATCGCGATTCCCATGCACCATCAACCTCTCGGCCACTATTACTAGCACGTAAACCGTTACGGAAAGTATCTGTGTAATAAGCTTGAGACTGTATCGTAAATTTATCATTTACATCAATTTTATGAGTTAGTTGAACAACATCACGATTTTGTTCCCACAGATCTAACTCTACCGTTGGATGAGAATAAGGATCACGCGCATATTCATCCTGAGTGAGGTAGTTTTCAGTTTGGTTACGACGATCATTAGTATGAACTACTTTTAAGCCAACCGTTTGATCGTCAGTAATTTTTAACTCGCCTTTAAAACGATAATCTTTAACATCATACCCACTATCATCAAAAATACCGTCGCCCTTACTTTGTGAGAAATCAAGCATAAAACCACCGGTTTCATTACCAAAGCCAACATTTGCATGTAATCCTCGGAGGTCTTGATTACCAAAGGTAGAGGTTAGTGAACCTTCAACTTCACCATTGCGAGGTGCAGTTTTAGTAACAAAATTTACAGCCCCACCTAATGTTTGCGGACCATATAAAATTTGTCCGGCACCTTTAACAACTTCTACTCGAACGACTGATGTTGAAGGTGTCGCATAATGGTTAACGGGGTCAGTATAAGGCGCGAGTTGAAGTGGCATGCCATCTTCCATTACCATCGCTTTCGCACTTCGACGAGGGTTCTGACCACGAATACCAATATTCAAATCAAAACTCATGCTGCCATCAGGTACTACCATTATACCTGGCAAGGTTCTTAATTGTTCATTGATCGATAATGGGCGACGTGACTCAAGGTATTCTTTATCAATAATATCAAATGAACCTGCAACAGCTTCAAGTCTGTCTGGTAAGATGCCTATAACTGTCAATTTATCCATTTCAACAGTCGCGGTATCTTCTGCATATGTCGTATAAGGTACTAATAATAACGACGACAGTATAGCCGTACTGATTAATGTTGGTTTGAGAGTCATCTGGTTTCATTCTCTTTATTATTATAAAGATATTATATTAGTCACCATAAGAGAGACTTCATATAGGAAAAATTCCTGAATGAAATAAATCACGAAAATAATTTAACAATTGAGCTAAGAATTTGTATTCACAAGGCTTAACGGCGACTTAACTACTAATAGTTAAGTGCTAAAAGTGAACGACTCACAATTAATCTACAGTTTTAATGGTCACTTCAATTTTTTTACTATCACCCACAAACCATTTTTGTACGTAGATTGATCCTAAAACGGGTGGCATCCCATTTTCTGGCACTTCTTTATAACGAACACTATTTTTGTTGTGCTTTTCCAGTTCAAACTGAATTACTTTTTCCGACATAACTACCTCTACAGTTTTAATAAATTTGGCTTTTCAGCTGAATAATAAGGTATTTTTACTACAGGGTAAATCTTATCGTTATGCGCTAAGGCAAGATTGAACTACGTGATGTGATTTTTTATATAAGTAGCTATTTGAGTAGAGGTGATGCTCATCACTTGGTTATATTGAACGTGATAAAGCCGACAATATTTAATTTTAGCAAGTGCTAAGCTCATACTAATAAAAGCATCATCTTGACTGAGGCTCAGTAAACATTGAGCGATATTGTCTAAATATGTATCCGGGTTTACATCAAAGGCACTATATATTGCTAAGTATTTAGAGTTATCAATCACTAATGCTTGGGTCGCATAGCAATTGCCTTCGTAACGATGAGCTAAAAATTTGGGGTAAGCGCTAATAATATAGCTGATAATATTAGCCAGCATTTTATCTTCTGCATTAATCTTTACTAGCCATAATCCGTTACTTTGATCATTTACATACGCATGTTCAGATGGTTGACTTAATGCAGCACTCTCTAATTGATTTTTTGCTTCTTCGTATAAATTAGAAAAGAGTTTTGGTAGCACAGTTTTATTAGTTAATTCTTTTTCATTACTATTAACTAAAAGAGTCTTATCCCTCTCTTTTACTAACTTACTAGACAGCATAGCAAGTGCCGGTATTAAATGGCGACTCGTTGATGTTAATGAAGTATCACTGTTGATGACTACTTGCTTACTCGAGCTTTCAACTTCATTGTAATCGTCAATTTCTTGATAGTAAGGATCTTGCAACCATGAGTGATACAGAGTAATAAGTTTGTTAATATCTGGAGAATACTTGGTTCTATCTTGCTCATTAGCATCAATATTATGTGCGTTGGTACTGTATTCCTCTAATGCTATTGCTACCTTGTTTAATTCACTAGACGGCTTAGGTAATGATGCAACTAAATTCGCAATTTCTTTAACATCGGCGTTCGCAGTAACTAAGGTAATATTGTCTGCTTGATAAAAACGTTGATGAAAATGAGTTAAATCGTTAACTGATAATTCACCAATTGACGTACTTATCCCCCCATAACTAATCTCACTGCTTTTGTCTTTTTTAACACTGTTTTTATTACTGCCTTTCTCTGCTTGTTCTACGCCTAATAACTCTCGATAGATAACTCCTTTTTCATCGCCATCATGAATTTCATACTGTAAATCAGTATCGGTAAACACGGGATTGAATAAACCATTTAATAAATAATTTATAGCCAACTTAAACGTATGTCGGCATTGACTTTGACAGTGAAAATGAGTGGTTTGAGCTAATGTCGAGGCATTGATTTTAACATCGGTTAACGAGAGTAATTGAAATAAAGTTTCCGGTTTAGGGAAAGCTTTACTACCACGAAACACAAAATGCTCTACGCCATGAGCAACCCCGCTGTTATCAAATATTGGGGTATTTACAACAAAAAGCGCACTAAAACCGCTATTATCTACAATATTTATATGTTTTAAACCGTTTTTGTGGCGATAAATATCTTCTGATAATAGCGTTTCTAACATCATATTTTTATACGTGTAATATTTAATTGTGTATTTTCAGCATGCTTCATCGCCTTTTGATTTACACGCATAACGATCGGGTTTGATGGGCTAGTTGCACTGGCAATCGCCTCTTGAATTAAATGGTGATCTTCCGATTTACTACAAACAGGATCGGTTTTATGCATATCACCAGTCATCATGAATGCCTGACAACGACACCCACCAAAGTCTTTCTCTTTTTCATCACAACCTTTACATGGTTGCGGCATCCAATCATCACCACGAAAATAATCAAAAGAAAAATCTTGCTGCCATATATCGTTGATAGACTTATCTTTGACATTTGGAAAAGTCAGTGGCAACATTTTTGCACTATGACAAGGTAGTGCAGATCCGTCAGGCGTAACGGTTAAAAAGGTTGATCCCCAACCATTCATACACGCTTTTGGGCGAGTTTCAAAATAGTCAGGCGTTACAAAAATAAAGTGCGGTCCCTTACCATCTTGCTGATCTCTGAATTCATTTACAATACGTTCTGCTTCAACTAATTGCTCTCGAGAAGGTAATAAATGATCACGGTTTTCATACGCCCAACCATAATATTGTGCAGTGGCTAGCTCAACATAATCAGCTTCTAGCTCACAACTTAAACGCATAATAGCTTCAATTTGATCAAGATTTTGTTTCGATAAAACAAAGTTAAGCACCATAGGATAACCTTGAGCTTTAACCGATTTAGCCATATTAAACTTTTGCTGGTAAGCATTACCACGTCCAGCAATTGCATCGTTCAACTCAGGATCAGCACCTTGAAAACTAATTTGTATATGATCTAAGCCTGCTTCTTTTAGTTTTACGATGCGCTTTTCAGTTAACCCAATACCAGAGGTAATTAAGTTAGTGTAAAAACCTAACTCTCTCGCCTGCTTTACTAAAGCTTCTAAATCTTTGCGTAGCAAAGGCTCACCGCCAGAAAAGCCAAGCTGTACTGCTCCCATATCCCTTGCTTCACTAAATACTTTCTGCCACTGCTCTGTGGTTAACTCATTTTTAGTTTCGCTTAATTGGGTTGGATTTGAACAGTAAGGGCAATGCAATGGACAATCATAGGTTAATTCCGCCAGTAACCAAAGCGGAGGCCCAACAACTGCTTTAGTGTCTTTTTTTGATGTCTCAGTTACTGCTTGATTAGTCATGATAAAGCCACTTCTTTTCAATTGCGGTAGTGATAAACTCATTCACGTCGGTAGCTAAATTACCCGCATCAGGAAATTTAGCATGTAATGCATCGGTAATTTCCTGTACATTTTTTTGCCCATCAATAAGCTGCATAATTTCGCCAGCACCACCGTTAAGCTTAACCATACCTTCTGGAAATAATAATACAAAGCAGTCTTGTGCTTTTTCCCACTGGAAACGGAACATTGCATTAAGTGACGGTGTCATGGTTGGTGTAATCGTTAATGTGCTCACTTAAATATACCTTTATGATAAATAGGGTTATTAATTGCCTCTTGACCAAGTATATCTTGATAAGGAGCTCTACCTTGCTGATAAGCTAAACTCATTGAGTCTAGCATGCTCCATAAAATATCCAGTTTGAACTGTAGAATATTTAGGGCTTCTTCTTGTGTTTCGTGGGTAGTAAAATGATCTAAGGTTATTTGTAAACCATGACTAACATCACGACGAGCTTGCGATAAACGCATTTGGAAATAACGTAAACCGTCAGGTTTTATCCATGGGTAATTTTGAGGCCAACTATCAAGGCGGCTTTGATGTATTTTAGGTGCAAACATTTCGGTTAATGATGAACAAGCAGCTTGTTGCCAATTAGCTCTGCGAGCAAAATTCACATAAGCATCGACCGCGAAACGAACGCCTGGCAATACAAATTTTTCATCTAATAAATCCTGTCGGTCTAAGCCAACAGCTTCACCTAAACGTAACCAAGCTTCAATTCCTCCTAGGGCTTCATCACCAATACAGCCGTCATGATCAAGAATACGTTGCACCCATAAGCGTCTAGTTTCCATATCTAGGCAATTAGCCATAATTGCCGCATCTTTAATTGGTATATTCAATTGATAATAAAAGCGATTTGCTACCCAGCCTTGAATTTCTTCTTTACTACATTTACCTTCGTGCATCGCAATATGAAAAGGATGGTTAATATGATAGAGCTGACCTTTATCTTTAAGTTTTTGTTCAAACTGCTCTCTGGTCCAAGCTTGCATAAAAAGGATCCTTTAAGTGTAATTAAATCGTTATTTCCATGCCATCTGTGGCAATTTCGACACCATTGTCTAAAACAAACTGATGTTGAGGAGATTCTTCATTTAAAATAGGGTTTGTGTTGTTGATATGTATTAGGATTTTTCGATCTATCGTAAATTTATTCAATAAAGCGACGGTACCATAATCACCATTGACTGGCATATGACCCATTTCTGAACCTAATTTAGTACCAACGCCTTGCGCAATCATTTCATCATCAAGCCATAGCGTACCATCAATAAGAACACAGCTAGCTTCTGAAAGTATTCGTTCAACTTCAGGGGTACTTTCAACAATTCCCGGTAAATAGAATAAATATTTGCCCGTAGTTTTATCAATAATTTTTAAACCAATATTATTACCGTCGACCACTTTATCTCTATAACGTGAATAAGGTGGAGCATTCGACTCAATGATTACGGGAAGAAATTCGATACCATCAACGCCGGTAACACCAAATGGTGCGCGTTGTTCAGTATCAATTTTGTTAAAGCTGAGTCCACCGTGCCAATGTTCTAACAAATTAAATAATGGAAAAGCCGTTGATAAGTCTTCATAAACAACATCACTACAATAAACATCAAGCGGTAAACCTTCACGCAACGTTAACAACCCTGTAGTGTGATCTATTTGGCTGTCAGTTAATATTGCGGCACGAATGTTAGTACCACGACTACCTTCTTCAGGCCAAAGTTGTGGAGATTGATTGATTTGTTCACGGATATCTGGTGATGCATTGATCAATACCCAGTCTTTTCCATTTTGGCTAACTGCAATAGATGATTGTGTACGCGCCGTTGCTTTAATGGTGCCATCGCGTAAGCCTTTACAATTTGCGCAGTGACAATTCCATTGAGGAAATCCGCCGCCAGCGGCAGAGCCTAGAACTAAAATTTTCATATGTGCCTCGAGATCAAGACAAAGGGGAAGTTAGAAATTAACTAGTGATAATTAATTACCTCAGGTTTTAAACAAAAATATACTGAGGTAATTTTTTCGTATTAATTTATTCGTCTTGATCAAATTAACGATTACTGATGTAAAGCGTTACTTCAAATCCTAAACGCATTTCTTCAAAGTTAGGTTTAGTCCACATAATTTATTCCTCGCTAGTTGATGATATTAATTTATGTTCTTGCTTACATTGCATGCATAAGCACCCTTTTACTATATTTAATTTTCATTTATTAAACATCATACTTTAGAAGGAAATGAAACCGTATGACGGATGAGTTGTTAAATAATGTAATTTTATATAGGGTGTAAATTCGCTATGAAAACAACAATAATGGCATTAAAACTAACTTAAAATTAACTTAATATAAACTAAGATCCTCCTTACTTATTTGCTGCGAAATCATTTGTTGCTTGCACTAAAGCATTAATAATTTTAGCTTCATTTGCAACATGGCCCGCCATTTCAATAATTGATAATTCAGCGTCAGGCCAGTGCTGTTTTAATAGCCATGCTTGTGTCAGAGGACATACCATATCATAGCGCCCATGAATTATTTTTGTCGGTATATGTCGTATGCTTTTTATATTTTCAAGTAATGGTTCATCACCAATAAAACACTTGTTTATTGAATAATATAACTGAATAATTGAAGGGACTTTGTCGTCTTCAGTTACTTTATTTTCTTGGAAATCAACTACGTTTTGCCAATAGATAAGGTTTGCTTCCCAGTATTCTAATTTACTAAAAATACGGTTTGAAGTCTGAATGTTATCACTGGTGAGTTGTTGATATATCATCGACAAAGGCTCTGTCGCTTGTTCTAAAGGTAAACCTTCTACCAAATTAGCCCATGCATCAGGAAAAATTTTAGCCGCACCATTTGCGCTATACACCCAATCAATATCTTGAGAGCGCCCCAAAAAAACGCCACGTAGTATTAAACCAGATACGTGTTGAGAAAAGTTTTTAGCATAATGTAGACCAAGTGTAGTGCCCCAAGAACCACCAAAAATTAACCACTCTTCAATATTAATGTGTTTACGTATCGCTTCTATATCTTGAATAAGGTTAGCGGTTGTATTGTGTGCTAAAGCGCCATAAGGTCGAGAGCGCCCACAACCTCGTTGATCAAACAAAATAATATGGTACAGCTCGGGATCAAAGAAACATCGATGCGATGCTCTACAACCCGAGCCAGGGCCACCGTGTAAAAAAAGCACAGGAATACCTGTTGGATTTCCACATTGTTCAACATAAAGCTGATGCTCAACAGCTGCCTCTTCATCGCATAATTCAATATTGGCCACATTTAAGTAATAATGATGAAAAGGTTCAATAGCGGGATACAGTGATAACAATAACTTATACCTTCTCTTGATGATGAAAACTGGCGATAGTATTTGCCATTACTGTTTTGTTGATTAGTGTTGGTTTATAAAAATAATTTTTATCGTCTTTTAAAAAGTTAGCCATTGTTTTCAATACATGAACTTGATTCGGATAGTCATCAAAACGCTTGTGACCCCAATCCCCAGAATTGCTAATAAATAAATCAAACAATGTCATTTGCACCGAATACTTTATATTCTTTAATTCAGTAAACTGTGCTCCCTTAGAAGTATCTAAGAAACTACCACCAAACTCAGATTTTACTTCGATTTTAGTTTTCGAGTATTTTTTCTCACCTGTCAGCTCTATCGTACAAACAAGTGTATCTAGGTTCATGTTGATTGAACCATGTTCATACGTTATATCCATACATCGCTTTTTATTATTAGTAAATTTTCCCGCCAGTATATCGATTTCACAATTACAGCTAGTACCTGATAAACGCACTAAGCTAGCACCTAATTCATCGGCTGAACATTTCACAATTTCAGGTATATCTTCTAATAAATACCATTCAGATTTTAATTCGGATAAGTTAACGTCTGTTTTTAGAATGTTTGCAAGCAAAGTGATCGGATGTACTAATGTTTCGTAATAAAAACCACCGGTCTCTTTTTTTAGTGCCCAATCACGTTTATCAATGTCTTCAAGAAAAGTAATGTCTATTTTTTTTACTTCACCTAACAAGCCTTGAATATAAGCTAAGGTGCTTGGTGCAACTTTTTCATTAAGCGGTTCATTATTTGCATTTACGATTGAAATATTGACGAACCGATTATAGTTAGGATTTAACGATAGAAAGTAATTGAGAGCTATCGCTTTTTCGAGCCAATAATAACTAAACAAGAAACCTTTACTCATTATTGTATCAACGTTATCGGCTAGCGCGATTAGCTCTAACTCACTTCCTACAATAGGTTTTTCAACACCAAAAACAATCCCCTCTTTGCTTAAAGCATCTATATAAGTAATGTGCTCAGCAGTTGGTGTTGCGATAACAGCATAAGATGAACTCTTTTTAATATAGTCGACAATTTTTTTTGTTGTGTTACCGCCTTCCCCTGCTTCTGAGGCATCAAAATATCGAATGCCTTGATCATTTAATGCCTGTTTAAACTGCGGACAAATAGTATCGCTTGCTATTGCTATTTGTTTGTTTGAGTAAAAACCACGATCTTTTAAGGCTGGTAACATTCTTTTTTGCACAACATCCCCCGCCCCTATTATTGTAATATTTGGTCTGCGTCTAACGGGGATGGCTGGTATAAGGTTAATAATATTCGCTATGATCAGTACCGTATACATATAGCCTAATAGTGACAGCGTTAATTTAAAGTTCGCAGAAATATCATTTGTTATTGCCGGGAAGTTCAAAATTGTCGCAATCACTTCACTGACATTAACATCAATAATGCTAGCGATTAAAAAGAACTGAGAGGCGAGTACTAAGGGCAAGGTAATAAAGTATTCAGCTTCATTAAAAATAGAAAGATGCTTTTCAATCAAAATTCTAAACAATAAGTAATAGAATACCCAAACAATTGATTCAAATAAAAAGTAGCAAAGATAAACAGTTAAAATGAGATTGGGTAATCCCTCTAGCGCAAACATAGGATGGAATATGCCAAGATTAATCCAAGCCATACTTTTTAAAAAATATAAAATAGCGGAAACAGAAAATACGGCTAATAAGTAATACTCGGTATCGCGCGCATGTATATCTACTCGCTCTTTACTGTCATTTATTTTAGAAGACTTATTTCGTTGTAATGCTTTAAGCAGCTGTAAAAGTGAAGTAAAGCGGAATACATATATACACCAGTAAACTACTTTAGCAATTAAACTATGCTTGGCTCCCCAACTATAAGATTCATAATGAGGTGGTGTGCTAATTTTTTTGAATAAGCCCTTCTTTTCGTTATCACCTTTATTTTTTTTAGTGCTACTCAACTTATTAATGCCATTTATAAATATACAATTCTCACTATAGTCTCAAAAATTCAAAGCGAGTGAAAGTAGAGAATAGAAGGCCACAGCTTATTTCAAAAAGCGCTAAAATTGTTGTAGTGACATTGTTAAGCTTTTGAGATATCAATTAAATAAAAACAGTTGACCTTACAACCATGGTAAGGTTTAACCTAGTGTTAGTTTACAACTCAATACACAATTTAAGTGAGAGGCTTATGAATACTACAATACAACTCACAATCGACGGAATGTCCTGTGCATCATGTGTAGGACGTGTTGAAAAGGCGTTACACAAGGTGAGCGGAGTAACGGAAGTTACCGTTAACCTAGCAACTGAAACAGCCATTATTCAAGGTAGTGCCAGTTATCATGATTTAGTGACGGCAGTTACCGAGGCTGGTTATCAAGTTCCATTAACGCTAAAGCAATTTGGAATTGGTAAAATGAGTTGTGCTTCTTGTGTTACTAGAGTCGAACAAGCCTTAGCTAAAGTAACCGGCGTAGTTAGCGCGTCAGTCAACCTAGCGACAGAGCAGGCGCAAGTAAACATACTATCTTTTGTAACCGACGAGCAATTAGAACAAGCCGTAACACAAGCCGGTTATCTCTTTATCCCATTAAATACCGACAGTAAGTTAAACCAAACCAATAAAAGTGAGCCTTTTTATAGTAAAGCTTGGTGGCCTGTATTGGGTGCAGGCTTACTAACCTTACCATTGGTATTCCCTATGCTAGGTATGCTATTTGGTCAAGAGTGGATGTTACCGTCTTTTTGGCAATGGCTACTAGCGACACCTGTTCAATTCTATTTTGGTGCTCGTTTTTATCGAGCTGGCTGGGGAGCACTCAAAGCAAGAATGGGTAATATGGATCTGCTAGTATCTATCGGTACAAGTGCCGCTTATGGATTATCTTTGTACTTATGGTGGACCTTTAATAATGATCAAGGCATGCCTCACTTGTATTTTGAAAGTAGTAGTGCGGTCATAACCTTGGTTCTGTTAGGTAAATATTTAGAACACAAGGCAAAACGTCGTACTACAGATGCCCTAAGATCGTTAGAGAATTTGAAGCCTGTTGAGGCAACAGTACTACGTTTAAGTAAATGGCAAAAAGTATCAGTGTCATCAGTACTGTCAGGCGAAACAGTAAAAGTAATTCCAGGTGAAAGAGTACCTGTAGATGGAGAAATTCTACAAGGAAAAAGTCACTTAGATGAAGCCTTAATTAGTGGTGAATCTGTCCCTGTCAGTAAAAAAGAAGGCGATATTGTTACAGGTGGATCTCTGAACTTAGACGGTATTCTTGAAATTCGTACCACCAATGTTGGTACCGAATCAACGTTATCTAAAATTATTCAACTCGTTGAACAAGCCCAAGGAGCAAAAGCGCCCGTACAAGCCATCGTTGATAAAGTCAGTAGTATTTTCATCCCCGTAGTTTTACTGGTTGCCATCACTACGCTATTGATGACGGGAATAATATTTGATGACTGGACCAGCGCTATTCTCAATGCGGTGGCCGTTCTAGTTATTGCTTGCCCGTGTGCTCTTGGCTTGGCAACCCCTGCGGCTATTATGGCAGGCACAGGAACTGCTGCCAGATTCGGTGTATTAGTTAAAGATGCCATTGCGCTAGAACAGGCAAAAAATATCGACCTCGTGGTCTTTGATAAAACAGGTACCTTAACTCAAGGTAAACCTGTTTTAAATGAAATGACTGTTATCAATGGCACTGAAGCAGAAGTATTACAATTAGCTTATTCCCTACAAATAAATAGTGAACACCCTTTAGGTAAAGCCGTGGTAGACAAAGCTTTAAATCAAGAAATTCAACCAGTAACAATAGAAGAGTTTCAAGTTGTTGCCGGTTATGGAGTAAAAGGTAATATTGGCAATAATTCACTAATGATGGGCAGTAGTCACTGGATGCAAGAGTTGGGAATAAATCTACCAACTGAGCAAATAAAAACACCTGGAGCCTCTGTTTCTTGGTTGGCTAGCCAGCAAGCAGATGAACTAAAATTACTTGCCCTGTTTTGTTTTAATGATGAACTGAAGTCTGATGCGCTCTTAGCGGTAAAAACGTTGCAACAAGAAGGTATAAGGGTCGCTATGCTTACTGGCGACAGTCAAGCTAGTGCAACATGGGTTGCGACAAAATTACAGTTGGACGATTTCAAAGCGGAAGTACTTCCAGCAGATAAAGCTAAATATATTCGTCAATATCAAGAGCAAGGTTACCAAGTAGCTATGGTAGGTGATGGTATTAACGACGCTCCTGCCCTTGCACAAGCTGATTTAGGAATGGCAATGGCGTCGGGTACAGATGTTGCCGTTAGCGCCTCTTCTATTACTTTAATGCGCAGTAAGCCAAGCTTAGTACCCACAGCACTAACTATCTCAAGGCTCACTTACCGTAAAATAAAACAAAACCTTTTTTGGGCCTTTATCTTTAACGCAATAGGAATACCACTGGCAGCCTTTGGTTACCTCGACCCTATTATTGCGGGTGCCGCAATGGCATTTAGTAGCTTATTTGTAGTGAGTAATGCTTTGCTATTACAACGTTGGTCAATGAAGGAGAAGTAACATGGATACACTGGTCACCATAGGTAAAGCTGCTAGCTTAACAGGCATATCGGCTAAAATGATCCGCTACTATGAAGACATCGGCGTGTTAAAAAAAGCAAGCCGTAGTGAGGCCGGTTATCGATTATATAATCAAGCCCAATTACAACAATTGGGTTTTATCCGACGTTCGAGAAACTTAGGGTTTTCCATGGCAGAAATTCAATCACTACTGAAATTCTGGTTAAACAGTGACAGAGAAAGCCGTCAGGTAAAACAACTCGCACAAAATCATTTACAAGATATTAATGAAAAAATCTTAGCGCTAGAGAAAATGAAAACAGTGCTGCAAGAATTAGCAGATAAATGTGATGGTGATGATAATGCTAAATGCCCAATTCTAGAAGGTTTAGCAGAGTTTTCTTCTTAGTAAATAAGCATAATAGTATACGGATAACAGCTTATTGGCTTGAAAAAAAACTATTGTATGAGTAGGTAATATTACGCTGAAAGCGTTGAGAAAAGTGGTGGCCCCTCAGTGACTTGAACACTGGACCTACCGATTATGAGTCGGGCGCTCTAACCAACTGAGCTAAGGGGCCATATACATAAGTTGTATATACTCAATTAAAATATTTTAGGTAAACAGTCCAATTGAGCGCGAGCAGTATAAGCATTTTTTATTTTAATGTCACCACCTGAATAGTAAAAAACAAATAAAATTGGTTTGATTGTTGTATTAATAGTCAAATGGCTTACTCGATTATTAATAATCTCATATTCTATTCAATATTTATGCTTATTTAACTAATATTAATTTTAGTCGTTTCGTTTGGTTAATTTACGTTTGACTAGTTTCATCTAGCTAAGAAGCGATACCTCAACAAAGTCATATCACTTAATACCGTTACATTTTTAATATTAACTAAATTATTATCTAAGGTATCAGTTAAGCTTTTAGGTCTGAGGGTAACGAAAGCTAAGAACAAAAAAAGAGTATGCTAGTTAGGCTAACATACTCTTTTTCGTATCATTCAAACTTACTTGTTTGATGCTAAGCAGCAGTACTGCTTACTCACCATCTAAGAAGCTTTTTAACTGCTCTGAACGCGAAGGATGACGTAATTTACGTAATGCTTTCGCTTCAATTTGACGAATACGTTCACGTGTTACATCAAACTGCTTACCAACCTCTTCTAAGGTATGGTCAGTGTTCATATCAATACCGAAACGCATTCTAAGTACTTTAGCTTCACGAGCTGTTAAACCAGCAAGTACTTCATGGGTAGCGCCTTTAAGATTCTCTGACGTTGCAGAATCAACAGGTAATTCACCACTACCATCTTCAATAAAGTCACCTAGATGCGAATCTTCATCATCACCAATTGGCGTTTCCATTGAAATTGGCTCTTTAGCTATTTTCAATACCTTACGAATTTTGTCTTCTGGCATAATCATGCGTTCAGCTAATTCTTCAGGTGTTGGTTCACGACCCATTTCTTGTAACATTTGACGAGAAACACGATTCAATTTATTGATCGTTTCAATCATATGTACTGGTATACGAATTGTTCTAGCTTGGTCGGCAATTGAACGTGTAATTGCTTGACGAATCCACCAAGTTGCATAAGTTGAGAACTTATAACCACGACGGTATTCAAACTTATCAACCGCTTTCATCAAACCAATGTTACCTTCTTGAATTAAATCTAAGAATTGTAAACCACGGTTTGTGTATTTTTTAGCAATAGAGATAACCAAACGTAAGTTGGCTTCAACCATTTCTTTCTTCGCTCGGCGTGCTTTCGCTTCACCAATTGACATGCGACGGTTGATATCTTTAATACCATGTATGTTTAGATGTGTTTCTTCTTCAATTTGATTTAGTTTGTAGATACAACGCTCTACGTCATGTTCAATGTCAGAAAGCTTAGCCGAGTAACTATGACCTGCGGCTTTTTGTTCTTCAAACCAATCTTTTGATGTTTCATTACCTGGGAAAATTTTAATGAAAGTAGTTTTAGGCATACCAGCGCCCACAACACAATGCTTCATGATTAAGCGTTCTTGAACACGTAATCTGTCCATCACACTGCGCATGTTTTTTACTAACTTATCAAATAATTTAGGTATTAAACGGAATTCTTTAAATACTTCGGCTACGTCATCAATCGCTTGTTGTGCGTCTTTATGACCACGGCCTTTTTTCTCAATAATTTTGTTGGCAATTTCGTATACATCACGCAACGCCGTAAATTTTTCACGTGCTAGTTCAGGATCAGGACCAGTGTCTTCTTCCTCTTCATCCTCATCATCGCTATCACTGTCGTCTTTGTCTTCATCATCTAAGTCTTCTTTTGATAACTCAGAGCCAACATGTGTAGCTGCTGCTGCAACTTCTTCATCTTCAGCGTCAGGGTCTAAAAAGCCAACAATAATGTCTGTTAAGCGAACTTCTTCCGCTTCAAAGTTATCCCACATATCCAATAGATAATTTATTGCAGGTGGGTATTCAGAAACACTATGTTGTACTTCTTTAATGCCTTCTTCGATACGCTTGGCGATAACGATTTCGCCTTTACGTGTCAGTAATTCTACTGTGCCCATCTCACGCATATACATGCGAACAGGATCAGTTGTACGGCCAATTTCACTTTCTACAGTTGCTAATGCCTGTGCTGCAGCTTCTGCAGCATCTTCATCGGTATTAGCTTCGCTCATCATTAACGTGTCTGCGTCAGGGGCGTTTTCAAAAACTTGAATTCCCATGTCGTTAATCATGCTAACGATATCTTCGACTTGGTCTGAATCGATAATATCTTGTGGTAGATGATCGTTAACTTGCGCAAACGTTAAATAACCTTGCTCTTTACCTTTGGTTATTAAATCTTTCAATCTAGATTGAGGAGCTTGTTCCATTGACGAGTGTCCACCTATGTCTGGTATATATTACTGTTAAAAAACAATATTGTAAAAATGGGGTAGTAAAAATTGCACAAATAAATTAAGCGGGAGATTATAGCGAGTTTTTCACTCTATTTCCACCACTGAATTCATGTATAAATCTCTACTTATCTTTTAAATAACAATTTAAATTAACTAAAGTATAGTTACTAAAACCCGTTATGTGTAGCTAGGCGTTAAGTATTGCTTGTAACTCTTGTCTTTCTTGTGGTGTTATTTGCTTAACACGTGCTTTTTGTAATAAAAATTCCGCACGTTTTTCAACAAAATCATTCAATAGCTTTTCAATGCTATCAAGAAAAACATCAGCGGCAGTCTCAGCAGTAACATGGTGTTGCCAACACATTAATTTTGCTAACTGATTACCTGCTTCTGTACCTCGAAAATACTCTAATAACTGTGCTGTTTTTATTTCAGGATTTTGTTGGCATAATTTCAGTAATTGGGTCAGTAAATCTATCCCAGGAACTTGTAATGGTGCTAATGCTGAAATATCTCCTAGCTCGTTTACAATATGGGGATGCTCGAGTAGTAATGCAATGGCTAATCTAACAGGTGTGATTTTTGTACTGGCCTGCGGCTTTTTAATTTTGTCTTGTTTGTTGATATTTTTAGCTATTTTAGCTAAAAACTGCTCACTACCTGTACCAAAATTATTTGCAATGTCGTTAATAATGGCATCTTTTAACACACTATCTGGCATTTTTGCTAAGTATGGTTGAAAAGAATCAACTAAGGCTGCTCGGCCTTCTAATGAATTCATTTCAACTTGACTCATTAATTGTTCCACTAAAAATTTAGATAAAGGCATTGCTTCATCTAATATTTTTTCAAACACTTGTTGGCCCTGTTCGCGAATCAATGAATCTGGATCTTCCCCATCAGGTACAAAAACAAACTTTAATGAAAAACCATCACGAATTAAAGGTAAAGCATTATCCATCGCGCGCCACGCAGCATCACGACCAGCTCTATCACCATCGTAACAACAAATAACTTCTTTTACGGTGCGAAACAAGGTTTGTAATTGCTCTGGTGTGGTAGATGTACCTAATGAGGCCACAGCATAGTCAACGCCATGCTGTGCTAGTGCAACAACATCCATATAGCCTTCAACAACAACGAGTCGTTCAAGGTTCTTATTGGCTTGTTTCGCTTCATATAAACCATAGAGTTCTTGGCCTTTATGATAAACACGCGTTTCTGGAGAGTTTAAGTATTTAGGTTTTTCATCGCCCAAAACACGACCACCAAAAGCAATAACTCTGCCGCGTTTATCACGGATAGGAAACATAATACGGCCGCGAAATCTGTCGTATGGTCGGTTCTTATCGCCCTGTATTGCCATGCCTAAATCAACTAACTGTTGATTAGTTTTACCTTGCGGGGAAAACACTTTCATCATGCCGTCCCAGGCATCACTAATATAACCAATACCAAAACGCTTAACTACTTCACCACTTAAGCCACGACCTTTTAAGTAATCAATAGCGGTTTCTTTATCTGTTGCAGCTTTTAGTTGTTGCTGATAAAAACGGCTAATTTGATTCATTAACTCATAATCATCTTGCTTTTGTTGATAAACTTTTTGTTGTTGTCGTTGCTCTGCCGGAGTCGCATTATTTTCTTCGCGAACAACTTCTACACCACAATGACTGGCGAGTTCTTCAATGGCATCAACAAAGTCTAAACGGTCAAATTCCATTAAAAATGAAATAGCATTACCGTGTTCACCACAACCAAAACAATGATAAAACTGCTTGTCTTGACTGACGGTGAAAGAGGGAGATTTTTCGTTATGAAACGGACAGCAGGCCTGATAGTTCTTACCCGCCTTTTTTAAAGGTACACGGCCATCAATTAATTCAACGATATCAGCGCGAGCTAATAAGTCATCAATAAATTGTCGAGGGATACGTCCGGCCATACTCATAGTGCTAAGGTACTTTTTACTGTAAAAACTAATAAGCGATCATTATACCTGAGATTCATCAGCCGCTGAAAATTATTTCTTTTTATCTGTCGTAATAACACGAAAAAACACCATTAGATTATGACAATTTTCAGGGGCCAAAACAGTCATAAAATAGGTCGTTTAATACAAAATATCCTGGGTTAGCAGCATAACGCTTGAGATCCTGAATCAAGTTCAGGATGACAAATTGGGTGAAGGATGACGAAAAACGCCGTCATTCCGTAGGTCACTTAATACGGAATCTCATGAGGCTGGTAGCATAACGCTTTGGTTCCTGAATCAAGTTCAGGATGACGAACGGGGCGAAGGATGACGAACTGGATGAAGGGATTTTCAAAAGGTAAGAAAAAAGACAAAAAAATACCGCAGTATCAAAGATATTGCGGTATTTAATAATGTAGTACTTGCTAGAATAAATTCTAACCTACGTTAATTTAAGCAATTAAGCTTGAGCGATAACAATCACTTTAACGTTAGTATCAACATCGTTGTGCAAGTGAATAGCGATTTCGAATTCGCCAGTTTCACGGATTGCACCTAATGGTAAACGTACTTCAGCTTTTGTAACTTCTACGCCAGCTTCTGTGATCGCATCAGCGATATCACGAGTACCAATTGAACCGAATAACTTACCTTCTTCACCTGCTTTAGATGCGATAGTTACTTCAGCTAATTCACCAATTTTAACTGCACGAGCTTCAGCTGTAGCTAAAACTTCAGCTAACTTAGCTTCTAATTCAGCACGACGTGCTTCAAAGTGCTCAATGTTAGCATCAGATGCGAATACTGCTTTACCTTGAGGTAATAAGTAGTTACGTGCATAACCTGATTTAACAGATACCTTGTCACCAAGGCCGCCTAATTTGGCGATTTTGTCTAGAAGAATTACTTCCATAATAAACCCCTTATTAGCTTACTTGTGTAAGTCAGTGTATGGTAACAATGACAAGTAACGAGCACGTTTAATAGCGCGAGTTAATTGACGTTGGTATTTAGCAGCAGTACCAGTGATACGGCTAGGAACAATTTTACCACTTTCAGTGATATAGTTTTTTAACGTTGCAATATCTTTATAATCTACAGATGTTGCACCTTCCGCTGTGAAGCGACAAAACTTACGACGTCTAAAAAAACGAGACATAATATTCTCCGAATTGGTTTTATTAATACGTTAACGGTAAAAATAAAACACTAATTAATCATTTCTATATGCTGAGAATGTAATACAAGCAACGGGTTACCATTTCTTGATTCGTGACGGTTAATAAACCCCGTCACTTTTACATTATCCCCAGCAACTAATTCACGAGTTAAGTGTGATAATTCACCGGTAGCAACAACTTGTATTCTGACAAAAGCTTGTCGGTTCATACCCGCTTCATTTTGAATAGACTTGTGATCCATTGAAAATTGGCTATGAGTAATACCTGCTGGGCTTGTTGATTGCTTTGGAGCTTTCACTACAGAGCCAGTCAACACTAGGCTATTCTCTTGCGAGAGCATCACAAATTACTTATTCTTCGCTAGCAGTTTCTTCTGTAGAAACTTCAGCTGGTGCAGATGCTTCTTCTGTAGAAGCTTCAGTACCTTCAGCTGGCGCAGAAAAATCTTTCTTAACTTCGCGACGGTCTTCTTTAGCAGCAGCCATAGGCGATGCTTCAGTTACCGCGTCTTTAGTACGCATAATCATGTTACGAATAACAACATCGTTATAACGGAAAGCAGTTTCTAGCTCATCAATAACTGTTTGTGGCGCTTCAATGTTCATAAGAACATAGTGTGCTTTGTGCAATTTATTGATTGGGTATGCTAATTGGCGACGGCCCCAGTCTTCTAGACGGTTGACTTTGCCTTCAGCAGCGTTGATCAAGTCTGTGTAGCGCTGGATCATACCAGGCACTTGTTCACTCTGATCAGGGTGAACCATAAATACGATTTCGTAATGACGCATTACGAGCTCCTTATGGGTTGTAGCCTCATTCTCTGGCTCAGCCAAACACCAGTTGAGGCAAGGAACAAAAAGTTCAGGCTGAATTAAGGATGCGTAGTGTAGGGAAAATAAGCAATTAAAGCAAGTAAAAGAAAGGATTTCATTCAATCTAATGTTGATAACATTAATTCGGTTTAATTACACCGAATTAATGTTAGGTTATATACCCGCTCCACTTGAAGATGCAGGATTCAGCTGGAATTAGAAACGCCTTTAGGCAAGGCATTGATTGTAGAGAATGGTTGTTCCCTTATCAAAATCAATAACGCAGCATAAAGCGTTTCTAAACCAGCCCTTGGGTAAGACTGAGCAAATCATACTCTGCGTTACATTTCTTTTTCAGGGAACAACCCTTAATAAAAAAATGTGCCTTGATTATGAATCGCTCAGACTTACTGAAACGAGCATCTTCAAGTGGAACGGTTATAACTCTTTAAAACGAAATATTAATGATGCCAATAATCTTTAATTCGTTCAACCAACATATAATTCACAGGTATTAATAACAGCGTAATGAAGGTAGCAAATAAAATACCAAAACCTAGTGAAACAGCCATCGGAATTAAAAACTGTGCTTGGGTCGACTTTTCAAAAAGTAATGGCATTAAACCAATAAAGGTCGTTAAACTGGTTAGCATTACCGGTCTAAAACGTGATGCGCCAGCCGTTAATACAGCTTCCATTAAATCATTTGTTTCTTCGCGCTTTTTATTGATAAAGTCGACTAATACTAATGAATCATTCACAACAACCCCTACTAATGCCAACAAGCCTAATAAGCTCATGATGCTTAAATCCACGCCCATAATCCAATGCCCTACTACCGCACCAATCATGCCAAATGGAATAATACTCATGACAATGATAGGCTGTAAATATGATTTAAATGGAATAGCCAGTAACACATAAATAATGAAAAAGACAAATACAAGTGCCCAGCCTAAAGAACTAAAAGATTCTCGTTGTTCTTTTGCTTCCCCTTCTAATGAATGTTTAACGCCTGGGTATTGGTTAATCAATTCATCTAAATAGGTTTTTAAATCCGCTTGCAGCACGGTCATATTAGTATTATCTTTATCAATATCGGCAGTAACATTAACGGTGCGATACAAGTCAATACGCTTAATAGTTGACGGACTTTGCCCCGGAATTAAGGTTGCAACATGTGATAATGGTACATTGCCACCAAGGGGTGTCTTGATTAGCATATTTTCTAAATTTGCAATTGTACTACGTTCTTCTACTGGGAAACGCACCATAACTCGAACGTCGTCACGTCCACGCTGAATACGTTGAACTTCTGCACCATAAAATGCATTACGTACTTGCTTTGAAATATCAACACGTGTTAAGCCAAGTGCATGTCCTTGCTTCGTTAGCTCGATATTTAATTCTTCTTTACCGTCAGACAAGGTATCTTCAATTTCAAACACCGTTGGATAAGTCGCTAATCGAGATTTAACTTGTTCGGCCACGTTCTTTAATGTCTCTAGTGAGCTTCCAGATAACTGAACATCGATAGGACTAGATGAACGCCCTGTTTCAGCTCTAAAAGTTAGACTTTCTGCTCCAGGAATTACACCAATAAGTTGCCGCCATTCTCTAACTAATTCACTAGAGGTAATATCCGAGTCTCTTTGTTCAGCGGGTGTAATTTCAAAACGTGCACTTCCTGAGTTCGTTACTCCTCCTCGACCTCCAGTGGTTGCTAATATATTAAGAATAACACTTTCACCTGTTTCTTCGTCCCGATATTTATCTTGCATCTCTTCAGCTTTACTCGCAATATCAACCACAAATTTATTGGTTACATCAAAAGGCGTTCCAACAGGAAGTGTTAAGCTCATTTGAACGGTATCGCTCGGAATACGAGGAAAAAATATAAATTTACTCCAGCCACTCATAACCAAAGCAATAATGATAAAAAATACGCCAGTAAATAAACTTAACGTTGTTAATTTATGCTTCAAAGCAACGGCGAGTAAGGGTTGATAGTAACGTAATATAATTCTTTCAAAACCATCAGCAAAGCTACGCTGAAAACGTTCAAGTTTACCAGGCTCAGCTTGTTCTTGACGTAATTTGATACCTTTTAAGTGAGAAGGTAAAACAAACTTAGATTCAATTAATGAAAAAATTAACACAGGAATAACCACTACGGGTATTTGAGCAAAAATAGGCCCTCGATTTCCTTCAATAAAAGCAAGTGGTAAAAAAGCTGCCACCGTCGTTAATATACCAAAAGTAACCGGTGTAGCGACTTCTTGTGTGCCGCGAATAGCGGCTTCAGTACCTGATTCCGATTTTTGTAAATGGGTATAAATATTCTCCCCTGTCACAATGGCATCATCCACCACAATGCCTAAAACAAGAATAAAGGCGAATAAGCTCATCATGTTTAAGGTTATGCCCAAAAATGGCATAACAATAAAAGCGCCCATAAAAGAGATTGGAATACCAACACACACCCAAATAGCAATTGAAGGTCGTAAAAATAACGACAACAAAGCAAAAACTAAAATCAACCCCTGCATCGCATTCGTTGTTAATGTTGAAACACGTGCTTTTACAATTTCAGAATCATCATCCCAATAACTTAGCTCATACCCATAAGGGAGGTTATCTTGGCGACTTTCTATATAGTTTTTTACTTTATCAGCAACATCTGTCGCGCTTTGTTGACCAATACGATAAATATCAATAAAAGCAGCACGTTTACCGTTAAAGCGTGTTCTTACGGGTGTTTCTTCAAAGTCATCTTTAATATTAGCAATATCATTAAGTTGCAGTATTGAACCATCGCTGTTCGTTTTAATGACAATACGAGCGAATTCATCTTTGCGATAAGCTTGCCCTTTGGAGCGAATAAGGACATCACCACCTTCTGTTTTAATATCCCCTGCTGATATATCGCTACTTGAATTACTAACTGCTGAAGAAACATCACTTAAACTTAAATTGTATTGCTGTAATTTATCTTGTGCTATTTCTATTGCGATTTCGTAATCACGAACACCACTAAGCTCTAGCTGAGTAACACCTGATATTTGTAATAAATCGTCACGAATTTGTTCAGCAAACTCTTTAATTTCTTTTTCACTATAAATACTAGAAATAGAAACGGAAATAACTTCTCTTTTTCGATCAGCCAAAGCAATAATAGGATTTTCTGCATCGACTGGAAAAGTATTGATCGCATCAACCCGCGATTTAATGTCTGCTAACATATCTCGAGCATCATAGGCTGAGTCAATTTCAACCGTTACAGAAGATGAACTTTCTGAAGAGCTGCTAATAATTCGCTCAATACCTTCTAAATCCTGTATTGCCTCTTCGATACGAATAGCAACACCTTTTTCCGTATCTTCAGGCGTTGAACCGGGCAAAGAAACACTGACCGTTATTTGATCCATTTCAAAAGAAGGAAATACTTCAAGGGGAATTTTGGCGGATAAACTAAATAAACCAAGAAATAAAATGGTTAACATTAATAAGTTAGCGGCAACATGATTACGAGCAAACCAAGCTATCATTGTTTGCCCTCCTTATTTCTCTTCTTTCTATCACTAGGGTTTCTTTTTCCATCCCCTCTATTGCCATTTCGTTGTTGTTTATTGAGTTTACTTTTAGCCGGTGCATTTGCTCCTGAAATCTCTACCGGTGTTCCAGAGCTAACCTGTCCAAGTGCTGTTAAGACCAACTCATCGCCTACAGACAAGCCTGATTCAATAATTGCATCTTTATCATTTTGCCAACGAATAGTAATCTCTTTTCTTTGTAGCACTGTTTCATCATCTATATTTTCGGCAATATAAACATAACTGCCTTGGTAAATTGAGCTATTAGGAATAACTAATGCTTGCTCTATCGTTTTACCAACAATGGCTGCATTAACATACTGACCAATTTTAATCGGTGCCACTTTACCTTTATTACTTATATCATAAGGATCATCAATTTGTGCAACAATGTATAGTTGTTGTGAGTTTTCATCAATTGCCCCTTCAGTACGAACAATTTCACCTTGCCAAGACTGTTTACCAATTAGGTCTGAAGTAATCTCAACACTAGGCCCCTGAATACGATTTCTAACAGAGCGATACTCTTCAGGTAAAGCAATAAAACTCAGTTCCTTATTATTGATAGGTAATCTTATTTCAACATAATCAATAGCATAAATATCTGCTAATTGAGTATTACTGGTAACAACACGACCTAAATCAACAAGCTTTTTTAATACTCGCCCTGCAAACGGTGCAACAATTTTTGTACGTTCTAATAATAGCTCTGCTTTGTCTAAATTAGCTTGAGCCGATAAAACCTCAGCTTGCGCAGCAGCTAACTGTGGTTCACGTAAAACAAGAACATTTGGTTGCGCGCCATTACCTAGGCGTTCCCAGTCAATCAATGCTTGCTTTGCTCTTGCTTCTTCTTCTAGTAAGGCTTGTTTTGCAGATAATAGGCTTGATTGAGTAATTTTTACTTCAGCACGATGATCTCGATCATCAAGTTGTACCAATACATCACCTTTTTCAAAAAAACCACCATCTCTAAACTGTGGACTCACTTCGTTTATTTCACCGGAGACTTGTGCGACGAGTACACTACTTGTTCTGGGTTGAACTGTGCCAAAACTATTAACAACGATAGGATATTGTTTTGGTTTTAACGCTAAAGTTTCCACGCTAATCTTTGCGACAGCGCTACTACCGCCTCGATTAGCTTCTGGTGGATTATTAATGATAATTTGAATAAGAATATAGGTAGCGACTAGAATCACTATTGGAATGATTATTTTTTTAACTTTTGAGGTTTGTTTTGATCTATTCATTGATTGACTTGTTGATTCGTTACTTAATTTAGTCATGCCTATTTTTCCTGCTCTTGTGCTTCTGTCGAAGGTGCTTGCGCAAAATTACCACCAAGGGCAACATGAAGATTTATTCGATTAGTAATTAATTGATTTTTAAGTTGAATTACCGTGCTTTGGGCATCGTAAGATCGGCTCTGTGCATCAAGTACAGTAATGTATTCCACTAAACCACTTTGGTATTGTTCAAAAGATAATGTTTGCGCTGCAATCGCATTTTCTTGTGCTTTAATCATCATTTGGTAACGTTCTTTTAAACTGGCTTCATAGGTGACCGCATTTTCAACATCTGCAAACGCATCATATAATGTTGATAAATATTCTTGTTCAGTTTGCTTTAAGTCTAAACGTGTTTTCTCTTCATTAGCTTCCAATCTGCCAGCATTAAATAATGGCATAGCTATATTACCGAGTAACGACCACCCCAAGGACGATGTGGATAGCAAATCGGAAATATTCGTTTGATTATCTGATAATGAGGCAGTAAGGCTAATACTTGGAAAGCGTTGTTTGTGCGCATAAGCTAACGCAGAATCTTTAGCAAGTAACTGGTACCAGCTAGCGACTAATTCTGGCTTTCTTGAGACTAAATCACTTGGTAAACCAACAGGAACATCTGAATCAAGCGAAGGTAATTCAGCATCAACAAACAATGCACCTTCAGGATACTGCCCTAACAACTGTTCTAATTTACGTATAGCGAGTGTTTGTTGAGTTCGCTGCTCTGATGTTCTAGAGAGTTCATTATTCACCTCATTTCGCGTTAAATAAACGTCTAATGCGCTGTTTAGTCCTTGTTGATAACCTGATTCAATAATCAATAGATTCTGCTGAATATCCTGACTACGTTGCTGATAAAGCGCTAATAATTGATTAGCTTCTATGACCGAAAACCACGCGGTAATAACATCAGCGATCAGTTGTTGCTTAGCTTGTTCAAATGTTGCTTTTTGTGCCATTAACTCTAAATTAGCTTGTCGATTAGCAGCAGATAACTTACCCCAAAGATCAAGCTCGTACTGTAAATCCAGATCTAAAGAGGCACTTGTATTATAAGTGCTTGTACTATCATCTGATACAGACTTACTGCGACTATTTTTTAATGATAAATCTAATGAGGGCCAGAGTTCACTGCCCGCTATAATCAAATCTTGCTCAAGAATAGCGATGGCCAATGCCTGCTGCTTTAATTGAAAGTTGTTATTTATTGCAATATCAACAAGCTGATGTACTTGCTCATTTTGTAATTGTTCAAACCAATTATCTGCTACGTCGGTTATTAATAAATTAGCCGACCATTGCGCAGGAACATTGGATTGACGAAGCTCCTCATCTACATGGTAAGTGGTGCTACACGAAAATAGCATCATACTCACTATTGAGATGTATAGAGGTTTTAAGCGGTAACCCATAAACGAAAAACCTTAATGTTATTAATTATCTTCCTATTCTAGTTCAATTGTGCCATTAATTTCTATGTACTTTACATAACATTACACAACCTCATAGCATAAACAGCACCATAGTTAGTCTAGAAAACCAAGTTAAAAGTAAAAGTTGTGCAAGGTAAATAAAGTGAATAATATTAAATAATTTCCATAAAAAAACCATTACCGCTTGACGCTAGTAATGGTTTTAAAAAGGGTCTGATTCAACAATCGTACTAACTAAATGTTTCTATAATAGATACATTTAGGTGAGTAAGTTAAATAAAGCGACCTAAAGTTTTCATATAACAGCTGTTACATAGGAATAATTTTATCATTAATTTTTAACTTTCCTTGCGCAAAGTTAACGATAAAACTTAGCTCTTCTTCCTTGAGAATAACGTAGCCTTCATCTATATACAAATCAACCATAGGCGTTAAGCCTAGTCCATCAAAAAAAGGCATAGGCGCTTTGCCTTTAGCATCTACTTTTACCGCCGGTATAATCGACATGAGGTTGGCAGCATCAAATAATTTTTCATCAATACTAATATGTACTGAGGATGCAATATTTCCTTGTTGAGTCTTAACACTAAAGTCTTCCACTTCAATAACAGGTTTATCGACTAATAACTTTTCAATTAATGCCGACAAGTTATCCATTACTTCAGGCGTAAACATACCCGCACCATCGACAGATAATTCAGCCAAAATAGTATTAATTTCTTGCATAACAACGATATTCAAATCACTAACAAGCAGAGTTAAGTTTGCATCTTCTAACTTTTGACCTTCATACTCAATTTTGTCAGCATTATATTTCATCGTCACTGTCATTAAATCATCATTTAATTTTGACACAGCGTTAATCAATAAATCATCAAGTGATAATACTGTCTTCGCATTTGTATTTTTCGCGGCAATTGAGTCCATAGAAAAATCGAACTCACCGGTAGAAATAGCATTACCTTGGAAATAATTACCCGCAATAAGTGTTTGATCGAGTGAAAATTTAACCTTACCTACGGTAAAGCTGCCATCACTTGTCACTGCAGTCAAACCTGACCAATTAAAGTCACCATAAAGTCGTTTGTTATCTTCTAGAGTAAAATCGCCAAACGCTTTAGCTGAGGTCACTTTATTACCATCGATTTCTTTCGATACTTCATCAATTACAATTTTGGCAACGACATTTTTAGAAAACGTTAACAAACCGCTTAAATGAATTTTATCATTAATAAACGTTTCAATTTCTTCGTCTAGCATTAATTTTTTGAAATTAATATTTGCCTGTGAATAACTTAAAGCAAGCTCGACACCGTCATCTGTGAAGATTACCGGACCAAATGCTAAGTCTTCTTTAACAATGAATGTGATATTTTCTAAACCTTCATCTTGTAAAGAGAATGTTATTTCGGTTTCAGCTTTCCCCGTAAACCATTCTCGAGTAATAGTTGATGAATTCACTGTAATCGCTTGGTTTTCGTTGAGCTTATTAACAAACGCTTGATGCTCAGACTCAACAACACTACCAATAAACTTTGGCGAAATTAAGCCAGCAATGATAAGTAATAAAATAATAATAAAAAGTTTTTTCATATAATTAATCCTTGGAGCTATTCCGTTAGGTTCAAAAAATCGTGTTAAATTTCAAGAGAGATAATTTTTAAGATGAACGTTGTCTAACCATTTCAAATAAACAAATACCTGTCGCAACAGATACATTTAAACTTGAAACACTACCGGCCATTGGCAGTTTAACTAACTGATCGCAATTCTCGCGCGTTAATCTACGCATACCTTTACCTTCAGCACCCATAACAAGTGCCATAGGGCCAGATAATTTCACATCATAAAGGCAGGTGTCAGTTTCGCCGGCCGTGCCAACAATCCACACTCCCATTTGCTGTAAATGTTTCATAGTGCGAGATAAGTTAGTTACTTGAATTAAGGGCACAGTTTCTGCTGCTCCTACGGCAACTTTACGTACTGTAGAAGTTATTTTTGCGGCATTGTCTTTAGGAACAACAATAGCTTGCACGCCTGCGGCATCAGCATTTCGCAAACAAGCGCCTAGGTTATGAGGATCTGTAACACCATCTAAAATAAGTAAAAATGGTGGTATACCACGTTTTTCTGTCGCACTAATAATATCATCTAAATCATTTTCGGTGAGTATTTTACCAGGTTTTACGCGGGCAATAACACCTTGATGTTGCTCACTGTCGCTTTTCTCGTCTAGCACACGTCGTTGTACCAATTGTGTAGCAATGCCATATTTACGTGCTAAGTTGATAATAGGTAACAGACGCTCATCGTCACGACCTTTTAATAACCACATTTCAATAAAACGTTCTGGTGCATGTTTTAATAATGCATTAACTGCATGAATACCAAACACTATTTCTTCATTCTTCGCCATTTTTTTACCTTAATTTCATTCAGCTATCGCTTGATAGACAACTTCATGGTATTTATTTTTTTACTGCGTTCTTTCGAGCATTTTTACCTGGACGCTTTTTTCGCTCGCTACGCTTCTTAGCTTTAGACTTCACTTTAGAGTTAACTTTTGTTTCAGTCTGTGTTTTGTTTGTACTTTTCGGACTGGGTTTCCGCTTACTTTTAGTTTTCCCTTTCAGTGCGCCTTTTTTTGCTGCGGCACTACCTTCCATAGCAAGGTCTATTTTCTTTTCATCTAAATTTACAGCCGCAACTTGTACCGTAACGACATCACCAACACGGTATTTCACACCTGATTTCTCACCTGTTAGACACATACGTACATCATCATAATGATAGTAGTCTTGACCTAGAGAGGTAATATGAACTAAGCCTTCAATATGTAGATCATGTAAGCGAACAAACATACCAAAATTAGTTACCGTGCTGATAACACCATTAAAGCTATCACCGACATGATCTTGCATAAATTCACATTTAAGCCAATCACTTACATCTCGTGTTGCTTCATCGGCTCTACGTTCGGTCATAGAGCAGTGTTCACCTAGCTCAATAACTTCTGCAAGTTTATAATCATAAGCGCCGGCATTAGCATCTTTTTCATCTTGATTTTGCGCTTCTTTAAGTAAAATACTTTTAATGACTCTATGAACAACTAAGTCTGGGTAGCGTCTAATAGGTGAAGTAAAATGACTATACGATTCTAAAGCTAAACCAAAATGGCCTAAATTATCACTTTGATAAACCGCTTGTCTCATTGAGCGAAGTAACATGGTTTGAATAAGATCTTGATCAGGTCGATCTGCAACTTTAGTCAAAATATCACAATAATCTCTTGGCTCAGGCTGATCCCTTTTAGGTATAGTAATACCAAGTTCAGACAAATAACTTACAAAGTTATTATATTTATCTTCACTGGGTTTATCATGGACTCGAAATAAACCTGGTTTGTTATGCTTTTCAATAAATTTAGCCGTAGAGACATTGGCTAAAATCATACATTCTTCAATAATTTTATGCGCATCATTACGAATAAGCGGCACAACACTTTCAATTTTTTTATCGTCATTAAATAAAAATAACGACTCTTCTGTTTCAAAAGCAATAGCGCCACGTTTAAGACGTGCATCACTTAATGCTAAGTACATACTTTTTAAGTTTTCTAAATCAGGTACCAATGTAGAATACTGTTCTCGAAGATCTTTTCCTTCCTGAGCTTGTGCATCGTCACTATTTTTAGTATCAAGTATCGCGGCAACTTTACTGTAGGTAAAACGTGCGTGTGAACGCATTACTGCAGGATAGAATTGGCTACCTGAAAGCTCACCGTTACTACTTACTGTCATTTCACAGACCATACAAAGCCTGTCAACATCAGGTTTTAATGAACATAAACCATTCGATAATTTTTCCGGTAGCATAGGAATAACTTGGCTAGGAAAATACACTGAATTACCACGAGAAATGGCTTCATCATCTAATGCTGTTCCATGACGAACATAATAACTAACATCAGCAATAGCAACCCATAAACGCCAACCGCCAGACTCTTCAGGCTGACAATAAACAGCATCATCGAAATCTCGTGCATCTTCACCATCAATGGTTACAAGCGGTAATTCTCGTAAATCTTTACGAGGTAGTTTTGCTGATTCTTCAACTTCATCAGCAATGGTAGCGACTTCGGCTTCTACTGTATGAGAAAAATGATGAGGTAAATCATGGGCACGTAAGGCTATTTCTATTTCCATACCGGGTGCCATATGGTCACCTAAAACTTCAATAATATTACCAATTGCTTGTGATCGTTTTGTAGGTCTTTGTGCTAGTTCAACCACGACCATTTGACCATGACGAGCGCCTAATCGAGCTTTTGGATCAATTAATATTTCTTGTTTTATTTTGCTATCTTCAGGCACTACACTGCAAACATGCTGTTGAACATTAAAACGACCAACAATAGGTGCTTTTCGAGGTTCAATAACATCAAGAATTTTAACTTCTTTTTTGCCTTTTCTATCAGTACGGTCAACTAAAATAGCTTGAACGATATCGCCATGAAATACCCGTTGCATTTCATAAGTCGAAATATAAAAGTCTTTGCCACGCTTATCTGATGAAGTTGTTTTTATATCTGGGTCATCGACGACAAGAAAACCAAAACCATCACGGTGACTTAGTACTTGCCCTGTTATTAAACTATTTTTTTCGGGTATAGCGTACTGTTTAAATTTATTAAAAATTAACTGCCCACTATTTTCCATTGCTCGTAATCGTCGCTTCAAACCTACCAGCAGATGATCTTCTTGATAGTTTAGTGTTTTAGCCAAGGTATTGTAGGTAGGCGGCGGTGAGCATTTTTCAATGATAGATAATAATAGCTCACGTGAAGCCACTGGCTTTTCGTATTTTTTTGCTTCACGTTTAGCATGGGGATCGTTTAGGGTCACAATAATGGATTACTTGTTATAAATAGAATAGGAATTGATTGTAGTCGAGTATAACATAAACTTTACAATCACAAGATAGAAAGTAAAAAGTTCATGTAACTAGGTATTTTTAACTTTTAGCTCGACTGACAATATTTATGTTAATTTGTGTAATCAGCTTTTTTAGCTGCATTGACTACCTTATCAGGCATTTTCATCGCTAACTGATTTTTAAATCGGGTAATTTTTTTATAAACAGTTTTATCGTCGGTAACTGCATGGTGAAGTTGAGAATATAGTTCAGGGTAATCTAATGGGCTACCATAACCTTGATTATAGATACCGGCTAAACGCATTTGTGCAGCAAGATTATTCATTGAAGCAGCAGCTTTTAGAAAGATAATAGCTTGATCAATATCTTTCTGCATAAATTTACCTATATGGTAATAGCGCCCCATTTGCTCAAGACCTTCAATCAAACCTTGATCAGCAGATAAACGCATGAAATGTATGCCTAGCTCAATATCTTTTTTAACACATACACCATAAGCCAGCATATCACCCCACAAGAATTGATAAGAAGGCATTTTAGATATTACCGCTCTAGCTTCGATATCTTGCACCAATTGACATTCATCTAATACCACTTGGCCTAAATGTTTATTTTCTTTAATTAGATCTAATAACTGATCATCACTATAAATTTGTACAGCTGATAAATTTTCTCCGTGTGCTAGTGGTGTTAAAAAGCACATATAAATAAAAAGAAGTACACGCATATAATAATCCTAAAATAGTAGGCAAGAAGCATTCACCTTAAAGTTATCGGCAAGAAAATACAAAACTAAATAATTATTTACATAAGAAATAACGATGAAAAGAGCCAAAAGTTTTCATTAATTTATTCTTTAACGTATTTTGGTGTTAATTTATAACAACATATGAATTGTGAAATAGTAAAAAACTAGCTAGTATCAGAAAAAGAATTAAAACCTTCTTTAGTGTAATGGATCGGCTTAAAACTAATGATTATAGAAATACAGCTTAGTGAGTTAAATGTTGGTCACTTTGTCACGGATATAGCGAAGCAAAATGGAAACTTTTCATTAAGTGCGCCTGGACATATAAAAAGCATTAACGTAATTCATCATCTAAAAAGTAAACAGGTTATATCTGTATTTATCGATGACAGTAAAACGCTAACCTCTGCGAGTAAAAGCAAGGCTGAAGTTAGTGCGGAAGTAAAACAAGCAATAGAAATATTTAATGAATCGAAAGACATTCAAAAAAAACTATTTGCTGCAGCCTTAAATGGCTCTGCTGTAGATTTACAGTCAGTTGTTGATGTGACCAACAAGTCAGTAGACGCTATTTTTAACAGCCCAGACGCTTTAGCCTGCATGATAAACATTCGTGAAAAAGACGAATACTTATTAGAACATTCTGTCGCCGTATCTGTGTACATTACTATTTTTGCTTATCACTTAAAAATGAATAAGAAAGTCGTTCATCATCTTAGCATTGGCGCTTTTTTACATGACATTGGTAAAATAAAAATTCCTGATGAAATATTAAATAAGCCAGGTAAGTTAACTGATGAAGAGTTTACTATTATGAAAACTCATGCCAACCACTCTATTGACATCATCAAGAAAACCCCAGGTATTAGTAAACTGAGTTTAGATGTTGCCGCATTACACCATGAAAAATTAAATGGTGAGGGTTACCCATTTCAAGTTGAAGGTAAAGATATTCATAAATATGGCCGCATGATTGCAATTTGCGATATCTTTGATGCATTAACGGCAAACCGTTGTTATAAAGATGGCTTCTCTCATACAAAATCATTCAATATTTTGCGTGAACTGGTTAAAAGTAATCATCTTGATGGTGAATTAGTCGAGCAATTTATTCAATGCATTGGTGTGTTTCCTACGGGGACACTTGTACAATTAGAGTCTAAAAAACTTGCAGTAGTTGAGCAACGTAATAGCAATGATTTAACAAAGCCTAAAGTGAAGTCTTTCTATAGTGTAAAGTTAAATCAATACCTGAACACCCAAGATATTGATTTAGCAAAAACGGATGATTTTATTGTTAAAGGCGTAAGAGCAGAAGACTTTGATCTTGATATGAACACTATAATTACAATGCTATTAATGGAAGGTTGATTTTAATGGCCTATAAAGCTTAAAATCTACACGCTTACTCCTAAAAGTTTGTTTAACTAACAGGTTAAGCATAATTAATAAGTTAATATGCAAGTTCATTGGTAATCACCTCTTTAACTTCATCATTTTTACTAACAGGTATTACGGATATGTCTGACACAAAAATAGCATTAGAACGTAAATTAGCAAGCCTAATTGAAAATTCACGCATTAATGCAGATATAGCCAAAAAGCTTTTTGAAATTGAAGCTCAAATATTACGTTGTAAGACCAGCCAAGAGCTTTTGCTACAACTATTAGCATCAATAAAGGATAAATTTAATTTAAGTGGTATCTGCTTATTATTGGCTGAGCCAACACCTATAAGTTATTTACTTAGCGGTAATATGCAGTCCACTTGGCATAAAGAAAATAGTAAAAATATTGCAGTTGATTTATTGCAACAATTACACCCAGAACGTAAACCACTTCTGACGAATGACCTTACCCTTATAAAAAAAATACTTCCATTAAGTTTAGCTCAACAGACAAAGTCGATAGCGTTAATACCTTTAGTCATTGAAGATAAGTTGTTTGGCAGTTTAGTTTTTACCGATAATGAAAAAACACGTTTTCAGCCTAACTTAGGCACTTTGCATTTAGAGCAACTCGCGGTAAAAGTAAGTTTATGTTTATCTAATGCATTAATTAGAGAACAATTAGAATATATGGCTCATTACGATAGGTTGACTGGCCTTGCGAATCGTCGACTGATGGAAGACTCTATCAACGAAGAATTAACACGCCAACGTCGATATAATGTTCCTTTCTCAATCTTGTTCATCGACTGCAATAAGTTCAAAGAAGTTAATGATACCTACGGACATGATTGTGGTGATAAAGTGCTCACTTATGTCGCCATACAATTACAAGAATTAATACGCGAAAATGATAAGTGCTTTAGGTATGCAGGGGATGAGTTTGTGATTACTTTAGCTAGCCAAACATACAAGGAAGCATTATTAGCGTGTAAACGGTTAACACAATTCTTCCAAAATAATCCGATGCCTTATCAAGGCTCGCATTTACCAATCACTATTAGCTGCGGAGCTGCAGCTAGTGATGGAATAAAAACAATGGAAGAGTTATTAAAGCAAGCTGATGAGCAATTATATATGCATAAGAAAACCGGAGTAATTCTTTGATAAGTCTATAAGCATAGACTTATCATTATAGAGATAGGCTTAAATAGAAAACGATGAACCACAACCACAAGTAGTTGATGCATTTGGGTTATTAACAACAAAGCGACTACCTTCTAAACTTTCTAGATAATCAACTTCACCATCAACCAAATATTGTAAACTCATTGGGTCAATAACCATAGTGACACCTTGTTTTTCTATAGTCATATCACCTTCATTTATTTTTTCATCAAAGGTAAAGCCATATTGAAAACCAGAACAACCACCACCAGTAACATAAACTCTTAGTTTAAGTTCGGGATTTTCTTCTTCTGTAATTAACGATAGTACTTTACTCGCTGCCGAATCAGTAAATTTAATAGGTAATTCTGGTGTTGAGATAGGATCAGACATGAAACTCTACTTTTATTTTAAAAGGGGACTGTAAACCAAGGTAATAATACTAAGTCTACTATGCGACTTTCTCACTCTTTAGGAAGAAAGCTTATAGTGCATCCATTATCTTAAACCTGACTAATTTAGTCAAGTATTATTCTATACGCCACGGTAGATTTTTATCAAGCTTATGATATTTCGGCCACTTAATTTTTGTTAAGATTGCCGATAATTATATTTTTCAGAAATAAAATTTTTCGGTAACATGAACGCTACCTCGATAACCTAAAAACATTTGAAACTGAATGCTAAGTTTTTCTTAATTTGATAATGCTCAAGCGACACTTCTTTCAACATTGTTGGTGCATCTTTATTCGTTCATTGCTCAACGGCGAGCTCGACTTCTAAAATATTTATACGTTCAATATGGCTTTTTTCTTGTTGATATAGCTCCTCTAAACGCATTTTTTTTCTAATGTTTTTCTTAAAAGCCATGATAAAAGTTACCTATCCGATAACCGATGAATATACAAAGTGATAGAAGTACCAGTAAGAAAAGTACCTATTTAAAGGCTCTAATCGCTTGGTGACAACTGCTAGATTTATTTTTGCTAACCAATTCATTTGTAACGTACAATAACCCCACAAAGAATTAACATTAAACTTATTGACTATTTATTGACTATTTATTGACTAAAACGATATCTATAAATGATACCTACCAAACAAATAAGCCTACTTTTTTATCATGAGCTATATTAGCACAATTAGAAAACACTTAGCGTTACCCAAAACTTCATGGCAAATTTGTATACTTGCCATTGTTGGAGGTTTTGCATCAGCATTATTAGTAGTTTTATTTACTCTAACAACCGAACAAATTCAACAACTCTATTTAATTAAACGCGATAACTATATCACCTTAGATGGTGTAACTCGTTTTGATTTTCCAATAATAGGTTCAATTGTAATTCTGCTATTTGGTTGGCTGACGGGTTATAAATACCTAAGAACAGGTATTCCGTTTGTATTGCATCGGCTAAAGGTTGCCCATGGCATTATTCCCTTTAAAAATACACTTAATCAATTTTTTGGCAGTGCGGTTGCACTTGCATCAGGCTTTTCTGTTGGGCGTGAAGGACCCGCTGTACATTTAGGCGCCGCAGCAAGTAGTTATGTGGGTAGTTTATTAAAATTACCTTATAACAGTATTCGCATTTTATGTGCCTGTGGTATCGCAGCAGGAATTTCTGCAACATTTAACACCCCTATTGCTGCCGTACTTTTTGTAATGGAAGTCATTATGAGGGAGTATAAAGTTCATATATTTATTCCTGTAATGCTGGCCTCTTTAGTCGGCTCATTAGTCACTCGTAGTGTTTTTGATGTATCTCAAGATTTTGAATACTTCCATAAAATAGAACTGATACCACAACACTATATTCCTTTAATCATTTTAGGTATTTTACTTGGAACGCTCGCTGCCGCTTTTAACAAAACATTAATTAACGTAATAAAACACAGTAACAAATTCCATATTGTACCAAGGCTACTTTTAGCAGCTGTAATAACAGGCGCTTTAGGTTATTTCGTCCCTGGCGCTATGGGTGTTGGTATTGGCGCCATTGATATTTCATTTACCAATAATTGGCAAGTAGGATTATTAATTAGTTTATTGTTAGCTAAGTTTTTAATGACAACATTTGCATTGGGTCTAGGTATTCCCGGCGGTGTTATAGGCCCTATTATTAGCATTGGCGCTATTGCTGGAGCTTTAGGTGGTGCGCTAGTGACACAATTTTTACCAGGTGAACATATTGGCAATGATTTTATTTTAATGGGAATGGCTGGTTTTATGGCAGCTAGCTTAAATGCCCCTATTGCAGCATTACTCGCTGTAGTTGAATTATCAGGGCAATTAGAAATAATTTTACCTGCCATGATAGTTATTACTATCTCTAGTATTATTTCTGGTCAACTATTTAATAACCGTTCAATATTTACCATGCAGCTTGATATTCAAGGTTTGATTTATCGTAAACCACCAATTGAAAAAACATTACAGAAAATTGGCGTGCTTGGTTTAATGATAAAAAAAATAGAGTATACAGAGCAAGCTTCTTTAAATGCTATCGCCGGCATTATGTTAACAGTTGACAATAAAACACCGGTGATAAATAAAACAGTTAAAAAAGTAATGAAGAATAAACAGGTGATTGAAGAAGTGAATTATCACTGGGCAGAGTTTAGCGAAGATATCCCATTAGTCGCTATTCAATCGCAAAACAATGAAACATCTGAAAACCCTACCCCTGAATATCAAGTTTCAGAGAAAATGACATTACATCAACTGATCCCTTTATCACATCAAGCAACCTTAGCAGAAGCTTATTTACTACTTGTTAAAAATCGTTGCGGAGGTGTCTATATTTATCAAGAAAATATAAATAATATTATTGGTATGGTAACCTTCGAACAAATTAGACAATACCTAGTTCATGGCACCTTAATTGTAGGTGTATTACCACCCTACGTTGGCGAAAAAGAATCTGTATTTGAAGGAAGAAATGATTCATGAATGAATTTTTAGCGAGTAATATTTTATGGTTTAAAGCCTTACATGTTTTTTTTATGGTCGCTTGGTTTTCAGGTGTATTTTACTTACCTAGATTGTTTGTAAACCATGCTGAAACAACGTCTGAAATAGTGTCGCAACAATTAAAAGGAATGGAAAAGCGTTTACTCTACTTTGTCACGCCTTTTGCCATATTTACGGTAGTCTTTGGCTTAATATTAATTTATATCTACGGCGCTCATTGGTTTGCTGCTGCCAAATGGCTTCATATAAAACTTACTTTCGTTATTTTTCTCCTGATTTATCACGGCTACTGCTTTAAGTTAGTCAGTACATTTCAACAAGATAAAAATATACGGTCAGGGAAGTTTTACCGAATATTTAACGAAATACCTGTGCTTATGTTACTAGCGGTAATTATTTTGGCTTATGTTAAGCCTACTTATGGTTAACTGTTATCTAAAAATTAAAGACAAATAGCTTCATATAACATTCTAAATTTTGTCGATTTATGCTATATTTCTGCAAAATTTTCGTGATTCATTAATTAACGGTTAGACTTCTAAAAATGATGAAATTTCAAGGTAATCACATACTTTCAGTATCCCAATTTGATCGTGACGCAATTGCGAAGATACTCGATGTATCAGCACAAATGGCACCTTATGCCGCTCGTCAAAAGCGCTGTACAGTGCTTGATGGTGCTATTTTAAGTAATCTTTTTTTTGAACCAAGCACACGTACACGTGTTAGTTTTGGTACTGCATTTAACTTATTAGGCGGTTTTGTTCGTGAAACCGTAGGCCAAGAAAACTCGTCGTTAAGTAAAGGTGAGTCATTACTTGATACGGCTCAAGTTATTAGTGGTTATAGCGATGTTATTGCCATGCGACACCCACAAATGCATTCTGTTGAGCAATTTGCCAAAGGCAGTACTGTTCCGGTAATTAATGGTGGTGACGGTGCTAATGAGCACCCGACACAGGCACTGTTAGATTTATTTACCATACAGTCTGAAATGATGCATTATCAAAAAGGGTTAGATAACCTTGATATAGTGTTGATGGGTGATTTAAAGCACGGCCGCACAGTACACTCTTTATCTAAACTGCTTAGTCTTTATAATAACGTTAAAGTAACAATGGTTTCCCCGAAAGCATTGCAAATGCCTGACAGTGTTGTTTCCGCTTTAGAAAATGCGGGTCATCAAGTGGTGATTACCGACACCATGGCAGGTAATTTATCTTGCGACGTTATTTACCAAACTCGCATTCAACAAGAGCGTTTTGCCAGTAAAGATGAAGCCGACTTATATCGTGGACATTTCAGTTTAAACAAAAGTGTTTATCAAAAGTATTGCCGTGAAAACACGGTTATTATGCATCCTCTGCCAAGAGACTCTCGCCCTGAAGCCAATGAACTCGACATTGATCTAAATGATTTAGACAGCCTAGCTATTTTTAGACAAGCACAAAATGGTGTTTTAGTAAGAATGGCACTATTTGCATTAACTTTAGGTGTTGAAGATCAATTAACGCAATATGAAAAAAGCGTAAACTGGCACACAAATAAGCGTTAATTAATCAATAAATTTTATGAATGATACCTTGCCTATGCAAGGCCAGTCAGTAACCAATAAACCAAAAAGGGTTTTTACTATGAATGGAACAACAAGCCTTTCAACGAGTAATTCAGAGCAATTATTTGCTAAAGCAAAAAGTGTTATTCCTGGTGGCGTTAATTCACCAGTACGTGCATTTAGCAGCGTAGGTGGCACACCATCATTTATCAAACGCGCAGAGGGCGCTTACATTTATGATGCCGACGATAATGCTTACATTGATTATGTTGGTTCTTGGGGACCGATGATTTTAGGTCACAATCACCCTGCTATTTTGGATGCTGTAATTACTACAGCACAAAATGGCTTAAGTTTTGGTGCGCCAACAGAGTTAGAAATTACCATGGCAGAAAAAGTACGTGAATTAGTTCCTTCAATGGAATCTTTACGTATGGTTAGCTCTGGAACCGAAGCCACAATGAGTGCAATTCGCTTGGCTCGAGGCTTCACTGGCCGTGATAAAATATTAAAATTTGAAGGCTGTTACCATGGCCATGCTGACTCATTATTAGTAAAAGCAGGCTCTGGCGCTTTAACATTAGGTGTACCTAACTCTCCAGGCATTCCTGAAGATTTTGCTAAACATACCCTAACAGTTAGCTATAATAACTTGGCAGAAGTTAAAGAAATATTTGCTAAGTACCCAGACCAAATCGCTTGTATTATTGTTGAGCCTGTTGCTGGCAACATGAACTGTATTCCACCTGTGCAAGGCTTTTTGGAAGGACTACGTGATGTATGTGATGAGTATAACTCTGTCCTTATTTTTGATGAAGTAATGACTGGTTTCCGTGTTGCTTTAGGTGGTGCACAAGCACATTACAATATCAAACCCGACTTAACGACGTTAGGTAAAGTGATTGGCGGCGGCATGCCTGTTGGCGCTTTTGGTGGTAAAAAAGAGATAATGGATTACATTGCCCCTCTTGGTCCTGTATACCAAGCAGGAACACTTTCTGGTAACCCTATTGCTATGGCAGCAGGGTTAGCAGCATTAACAGAATTATCACAAGGTAATAAGCACCAGCAGTTAAGTGATGCTACTGAAAAATTAGCGATGGGCTTAAAAGCTGCTGCTGACCGAAACGGTATTGATTTAAATATCAACTATGTTGGCGCTATGTTTGGCTTCTTTTTCACTAGTGATGAAGCTCCAATCACAAGCTTTGAACAAGTAATGGCATGTGACAAAGACAAATTTAATCGCTTTTTCCATTTGATGCTTGAGCACGGTGTTTACTTAGCGCCATCAGCTTTTGAAGCCGGATTTTTATCAATGGCGCATACTGATGATATTATTGAAAAAACCCTTGAAGCTGCGGCTGAGTGTTTTGCTCAGTTGTAATAATTTAGGCATTGATTAATTTACATATAAGCCTATAAAAAGAGTTATCAGCTAACAGCAGATAACTCTTTTTTTAACCAATCAAAACCGTCTTGCCAACCTAAATCTATACCTGAGAAGTTTTTTAAATTCCAACTGTCTACGGCTCTTAGGTTTTTCATTTTTTGAGTTAGTACTTCGCTTTCATCGCTATAATTAATAACCGCAATAACTTTTAATTTTTCATGAGATGCAATGCTTAATTTTGCTTCAAATGAGTAGTCATAACGATTAACTTTATTGATGAGTAAGCCAAAATAACTTGAAAAATGTGTTGATAAAAACTCATCATATTCTTCTACCATTTCTATCGACATTTCAACGGATTTATTCACAATGACTTCCGCTATATTTTCATTAAGAATATTTATTGAACAAAAACTAAGTTCATGTTTCATCTCTATTTCCTCGTATACACACAATAATAATTATAACTAAACCTTAATAACTAGGTTTTTATATTTTCTCAACACAACAAACTATAGAACATTATGAACAATTAGTTTAAATAATAAATTGATCGAACAATTGAACAGTCACTACTTCTCCGGCATTAACTCTGCCTTGCGCAGCGGGTAACACAATAAAACAATTTGCTTGTACTAAGCTAGATAGAATACCAGAGCCTTGCGAACCTGTTGATTCAACTACATTCTCGCCTTGGTCATTAATACTAAGTACGCCACGCTGGAAGTCCATGCGACCTGGTGATTTTTTCAAATCTTTAACACATTTTACCTTTAAATGAGTGCGCTTTAACGGTTCTGCATTTTGCATTTTAGTTAAACCAAGCATTGCTAACTGGTGAAAAGTGACTAACGCTGAAACAGGGTTTCCTGGTAAACCAAAAAAAATACTATTGGGTAGCTTACCAAAAGCAAAAGGCTTACCGGGTTTCATTGCTATTTTCCAAAAACCAATTTCACCTAAATCATCAAGCACTGTTTTAGTGTAGTCCGCTTCTCCCACAGAAACACCACCAGATGAAATAACCGCATCCGCCTGTTTATCGGCACTAACAAAAGCCGCCTTTATTAAGTCGAAATCATCTTCAACAATACCAAAATCAATGACTTCAATATGCAGCTTTTCTAGCATGCCACGTAAAACAAAACTATTACTCTCGTAAATATCACCTGACGCCAATACTTGTCCTGGTAATTTAAGCTCATCTCCTGTCGAAATTAACGCAACTTTAACTTGGCGATAAACCTTAACGGCACTAATACCTAACGAAGATAAAATGCCAATATCTACAGCTGATAACTTGTGCCCTAAGCTAAAAACTGGCTGGCCTAATTGAATATCTTCACCAGCTTTACGTACATGAGAACCAGGTGATTTTTCATTAAGGAAGGTTATATTATCAGCATCTACTTGCACGTTTTCTTGCATTTCAACACTATCACAACTCTCTGGTATCTTTGCACCGGTCATAATACGAATGCACTCACCTAATTTACACTCACCTTCAAAAGGAGAGCCAGCCATAGAACGACCAACTAACGTTAATACTTTACTGGTTTGAAAACTCTCAATAGCAAAAGCATAACCATCCATTGCTGAATTATCATGATTAGGGACATTTAATGGGCTGTTAATCTCTTGAGCTAAAACATAATTAAGCGCTTGCGAAATTGGTATAGTTAACGTTTCTGTCACCGGTGTTATTTGTGACAACAAATTTTCTAACGCATCCTCAAATGGTAATAAACCAGGAACAGAACAACAATCAGACATGATAATCTCGCTTAATTTTTTATTTTTGAAATACCTTTGAATATCTTAAAATATTATTTTATTAATCATTCAAAGATCATATGGTCGCTATTATTACCTAATTAGTAGCAAAAGTAATTGTGCTTTTTATTGCCTATATACAGATTAAGACAGAAAATCAAAAAGTACTATTATGCTGGCTATTAAGTGGTATACTTTTTCTTGAGTCATAAGACTATATAATTATTTTACACCGAGCTTAAATAGTTAACGCCAGACTTTATAAAGACTGGCCATGTTATTTAAAGCCGTAGTAATTGTTTTCATTGAATAATTTATTGATAGCAATTTACTGCCAGGGTTAACAAGGAAACGCGTTAGCCTCCCTACATTTGGAAAGGTGATATGTTAAAAGACAATTTTGGCCGTAGGTTTTATTATCTACGCCTATCGATTACGGACGTTTGTAATTTCAAATGCACATACTGCCTGCCTGACGGTTATCAGTGTGACCAACCACGTGACTTTCTTTCTCTTGCGGAAATAAAACGTTTAACTTCTGCCTTTGCTAGTTTAGGTACGGAGAAAATTCGGATCACCGGTGGTGAGCCAGCACTTCGTAAAGATCTTCCTGAGATCATCCATGCTTGTAAACAAACTCAAGGCATTAAAAAAGTTGCTATCACTAGTAATGGTTTTAAATTGCCTGAACATTTACCGCATTGGTTAGATGCTGGCATTGATGCCATCAACATCAGTATTGATAGCTTAGATCCTCGTAAGTTTCATGCTATTACAGGGCATGACAAACTCAATACTATTTTAAAAGGTATTGATATGGCTTTAGCTGATGGACGCCCAACGGTTAAAGTGAACACAGTATTAATGCGCGAATACAGTGGCTACGATATTCAAAGCTATTTAGATTGGCTAAAAGATACTCCTGTCACCTTACGTTTCATAGAGTTGATGCAAACTGGCGATAATAAAGCCTTTTTTGATGCACAGCATGTGCAAGGCTCTCGCATAAAACAAAACTTAATTCTTGATGGCTGGTTACCCGTGCTACAAGATAGATCTGCGGGGCCTGCACAAGAGTTTTATCATCCTGACTATCAAGGTCGTATTGGGCTAATCATGCCCTACTCCAAAGATTTCTGTAGCAGTTGCAACCGCTTACGAGTGAGTTCATCAGGAAAATTACATTTGTGCCTATTCAGCGAAAACGGTTTGTCTTTACGCGAACAATTACAATGTGATGATATTGAACCATTACAAGCACAAATATTGTCTTTACTAGGTGATAAAAAAGCAACTCACTTCCTACATGACAAACTTACTGGCGGCACAAAACATTTAGCGATGTTAGGTGGTTAGTATGAAAAATATTGTAAACACTGCCCCGATAGATACTGCATTATTAAGTTATGAATGCTTAGGCGTCGTTCTTGCTGGTGGCTTATCTTCTCGTATGGGCTATGACAAAGCCAAGTTAGTTAGAGGCAATAATTCACTACAGTCTATGCTAGCCTTTTCTAAGCAAACACTGACTAACTCAGGTATTAATAACATTGTTGTTAGTGGTGACCAATATGACATACCCGATAAAGTAGAAAAGAGTGGTCCTGTTGGTGGCATTTTAAGTGTATTAGCCAAGTACCCTAATGTGAAATCATTATTAATACTGCCCGTTGACTTGCCTTTTATGACCGCAAAAGCCCTAACAGACTTACGTATTAAAGGAGAATTAAGCCATAAGGCAACATTCTTCGAAGGTCATAGTATTCCTCTCTACTTGCCTAACAGTTCTTATGTAGAATTATTTTTAACACAAGCATTTGCACATAATCTAACAAATGAGCATTCACTACTGAATAGTGGTGAGGCTAAAAAAGGTCCTTCAATTAAGGCCTTGTTAAAAAATATCCCACATCAAGCAATACAGATTAATGACAAAGCTGTTTTATTTAATACAAACACGCCCGAACAATGGCAACAAGCAAAACAGCAACTTAACTTTTAACCGATTAATTTAAACAGATAGCGTAAAGGATAACTTATGTCAGCACATGGCGGCACAACTTTCATTCCCTTAAATATTGCAGTATTAACTGTTTCAGATACTCGTACAGAAGACAATGATACTTCTGGTCAAGCATTAGTCGAACGACTCACAACCGCAGGTCATACACTAGTAGATAAAGCGATTGTTATTGATGATATATACCAACTGCGAGCTCAAGTTTCTAAATGGGTTGCTGATGATAGTATTAATGTCATTATTTCTACAGGTGGCACCGGCTTTACCGAGCGAGACAATACACCTGAAGCATTAATGCCTTTGTTTGATAAAAATATTGAAGGTTTTGGTGAAGTATTTCGCTATGTTTCATTAGGTGAAATAGGTACATCAACAATTCAATCGCGCGCTTTAGGTGGTATGGCAAATAAAACGGTCATTTTATGTGTGCCAGGTTCAACTAATGCATGTAAAACTGCCTGGGATAAAGTAATCAAAGAACAATTAGATGCTAGCCATAAACCATGCAACTTCGTCCCTCATTTAAATATTAACGCTGAACAATGCGAGACACGTAACTAATGAGTAGTTCAACAACATCAACATCACCAACACTTAGCCACCTTAATCAACAAGGCGAAGCTAATATGGTTGATGTGACCGAAAAAGCGATGACCTCACGTACCGCTACAGCGCAAGGTGTTATAAGCATGAACCGCGCTACTTTTGAATTAATTACGACAGGTAAACATAAAAAAGGCGATGTGTTTGCCGTTGCTCGTATTGCCGGTATTCAAGCAGCTAAAAAATGTAGTGATTTAATACCTTTATGTCATCCGTTGATGCTAAGTAAAGTACAAGTTGATTTCAGTTTAGACGAAGAGAACTCACAAGTGAAGGTAACAAGTCTTTGTCGTTTAACGGGACAAACCGGTGTTGAAATGGAAGCTTTAACGGCAGTATCAGTTGCTTGTTTAACTTTATTTGATATGTGTAAAGCCGCAGATCCTGCGATGGAAATTGGCAATATTAAAGTATTAACTAAAGAAGGCGGTAAGTCAGGACATTGGCAGTCTTTATAAAGAAATACTTTCCTAAGAGCCTTTTAAAATGTGAATTTATTCGTAAGTGAACATTTACTTACCTTCATTGAAAGAGAGAAGAACATGATAAAAATCGTTTTTTTTGCCGCCTTGCGTGAGCAACTTAATTGCAGTGAGCTATCCATAAATATCCAAGGCTTAACTACGGTTGCCGATGTAAAAAAACAACTGGCGAATACCGATGAGCAATGGCAACAAATTTTTGCTAACGATTCATTACTGTCAGCCGTTAATCACGATATGGTTAGTGATGAACAAACTATTAAATCTGGCGATGAAGTTGCTTTCTTCCCTCCTGTTACTGGCGGATAAATTTCCCCTTTACGAACAGCGACTCTTATTTAGCTAATAACAGAACAGGTTACAAGATGACAACAACTAATCGCTCAGAAATATCAATACAGATCGAAGACTTTAGCTTAGCAGATGAAGTTGCCTTACTTGAGAAAGATAATGCGACAGATGGCGCTGTGGTAACGTTTACTGGGCGTGTTCGTAATCAAAATGAAGGTAAGAGTGTTACTAGTTTAACCCTAGAGCATTATCCTGTGATGACTGAAAAATCATTATCAGCCATTATTAATCAAGCAAAAGAGCGCTGGAGCATAGGACGTGTAAAAGTTATTCACCGTATTGGAGAGCTATTTATTGGTGATCAAATTGTGTTTGTTGGCGTAACTAGCCAACATCGTAAAGATGCATTCGCTGCCAATGAATTTATTATGGATTACTTAAAAGTACAGGCTCCTTTTTGGAAAAAAGAAGCCAATAAAGACGGTGTTAAGTGGTTAGACGCTAAATCAAGTGATCAAAATAAAGCGGCCGTTTGGTAAGGGAAAAGAACCAATGAAACTGTATTCATTTACTCAATCACTTGCTAATAAAATAGCCTTCCTTTTACTCATCATTAGCATAATACATAGTAATCAAGCCCTGAGTGCTAATAAAGCAGAACAAAACAATGGTAGTCTTGAACCGCTACGTATTGCCGTAGCTTCTAACTTTACCACCCCATTAAAAGAGCTTTTAAGAGATTTTCATCAACAAACGAATATCAATACACAAATTATTAGCGGTGCGACTGGCGCTATGTTTATACAAATACAACATGGTGCCCCTTTCGATATTTTCCTAGCTGCTGATAGCATCAGACCAGCAAAACTTGAACAGCAAAGTTTGATCATTGCAAATAGTCGAAAAACTTATGCACTAGGACAATTAGCACTTTTATCAATTAATTCCACAGCAACATTAGCAGACTTACAACACTTGTATCAAAAGGAAAATCAACGCTTTGCTATTGCAAACCCAGATACTGCCCCTTACGGCAAAGCTGCTAAAGAAACTTTAGAGCATTTAGCGCTATGGCAACAATATCAAAATAAACTTGTTGTCGGCATTAATATCAACCAAACGTTTGCTCAAATTCGTACACAAGCAGTAAGCAACGGTTTAATAGCCAATAGCCAACTGGTATTAAATAACCTAGCTGGCGCTGTTATCCCTTCAGATTATCATCAGCCAATAGAGCAGCAACTTGTCATCCTAAAAAACAGTAAAAATGTCGATAACGCAAAAAAATTAAGTGAATATTTACTGTCACCCAGTGTGCAAAAAAAGATTGTTGATTTTGGCTATGCGGCGATAGAGCAACGGTAACATGATAAATTCTGATGTACTTGCCTTATTAACCACTTTGAAAATGGCGGCCTTAACAACCTTAATTTTACTACTTATTGGTACGCCTTTAGCCTGGTATTTAGCTAAAATGCGCAGTCGTTTTAAAGTTATTATTGAAGCAATTGTCGCCTTACCTTTAGTGTTACCGCCAACGGTGCTCGGCTTTTATTTACTTATTGCATTTTCACCGCAATATTTGCCTGGACAACTTTGGCAACAAGCAACAGGGCAACAACTCGCCTTTAGTTTTTCAGCTATTGTTATTGGCTCTGTGCTCTACTCTATGCCTTTTGTAGTACAACCCTTACAAAAAGCGTTTGAGCAACTAGGCGATCCTTTGCTAGAAGCGGGTGCAATGCTAGGTGCTGGACCAATGGATAGATTTTTTAATATTGTTTTACCTATAACCAAAGCAAGTTTTATTACTGCCGCCAGTTTAGGCTTTGCTCATACCGTAGGTGAGTTTGGTGTAATACTCATGATTGGTGGTAATATTCCCGGTGAAACAAGAGTATTGTCTATTGCCCTTTTTGATCATGTTGAAGCCTTCGATTATGCCAGAGCCCATGTGCTAGCAATTAGCTTATTAATTGGCTCTATGGTTTTGTTAGCCTCAATTTATCTATTGAATAGTCCAAGAAAGCAAACCATGAATAGGGCGAAGAGATGACCGATGTTTCATTAAACACTACTTACCCCTTATCTCTCGATATTCAACTTTGCTTTGAGCAACTTGACTTTGAACAGCATGGTTTTGAACAATTTCAATTAACCGTTAAGCAAGGACTCTCACTGGAAGGTATTACTGGTATTTTTGGCCATTCTGGCTCAGGAAAATCAACACTTTTACGTGCTATTGCCGGTTTAGAAAAAAAAATCACCGGTTCAATTACCTTAAATAATATCGACTTAATTGATAGTAAAAACAATATATTCATCAAAGCAGAACAAAGAAATATTGGCTTAGTATTTCAAGACTCGCGTTTATTCCCACATTTAAACGTTGTTGATAATTTGAAATTTGCAACTAAGCGCTGTAAGAATAATCGATTGAATTTTGATGAGATCATTAAGTTAACAGCGTTAGATAACCTTCGCCATAAATCTATTAATGAACTTTCTGGTGGGCAAAAACAACGAGTAGCACTTGCTCGTGCTATTTTAGCTGAGCCAACATTGTTATTACTTGATGAGCCGCTTAGCGCTCTTGATAGAAAAGCAAAAACGAGCTTATTAAGGTTAATGCTTAAAGTTCAAAATGAGCTTCAGTTACCCATGTTTTATGTCAGTCATTCACTTGATGAACTTCAGCAGGTATGTGATAAATTACTCGTATTATCGCAAGGAAAAATTATTGGTTATGATGCTATTCATACCATGATCCATCAATTAAATTATTCAGATGCAAACAGCGATATCGATGACATTATTCATCAACAAACCAGTTTATCTCTACCGATAAAAACCTTAGATAATGGTCAAGGTCTCGCAATATTAGCATTGAATGACGTTGAAAATATTTATTTACCTGCGCTTGATGACAGCTTTACACAAGAAACACTACGCTGCTTTATTCTAGCCAGCGATATTAGTATTTCATTAACCGAACCAATTAATTCATCTATCGTGAACCACCTTTTTGTCAAAATAGTTTCAATTAATACGATGAAAAATAAAGTGTTAATTACTGCCACATCAGTAGAAGGTAAAATAGAACAAACGTTTTTTATTAATATAAGTACCTTTTCACAACAAAAACTGGCACTTAATATTAATCAGCGCGTATATTTACAATTTAAAGCCAGTGCTGTTCGCACTTACCTTTATTGACGTTACAATATCAAAACATCAACAAATAAATTATACACGTTCACTTAAAATTAAAGGTATCACAGTGTTAACAACGCAAGAGCAGCTTAAGTATTCACGACAAATAATGATGGGTAAAATTGGTGAGCAAGGGCAAATAGCACTGCGAAATGCCAAAGTACTCATTGTTGGGGTCGGCGGTTTAGGTAACCCTGTTAGCCTATATTTAGCGGCTGCTGGTGTTGGTACCTTATATCTTGCTGATGGTGATAATATAGAGCTGAGCAACTTACCACGCCAAATACAGTTTGACGAACAGGATATTAATCAAAACAAAGCGGATGTTGCCGCAGAAAAACTTAGTACACAATTTCCTGACAGCAATATTGAAGCCATTGATGAAATGTTAGACCAAGAGTTGTGTGACTATTATGTTCCACAAGTAGATTTAGTCTTAGATTGCTCGGATAACATTCAAACACGTTATTTAATTAACCAGGCCTGTGTCACACATACTGTACCTTTAGTAATAGGCGCTGCAACGGGGTTTGACGGCCAACAACTACTTGTTGACCCTCGAAATAAAGACAGTGCTTGCTATCATTGTTTATTTCCAACCTCATTAAAAGCACCAACGAATAATTGCCAAACACTCGGTATATTAGGCCCTGTACTCGCTATTATTGGTGGTATGCAAGCCTTGCAAGCAATAAAAGTATTAACAGCTGATGGTAGTGAGAATAACGTTCAAATTAATAAGCTAAATTTATATGATGGTTTAGCAAATCAATGGCAACAATTTAATATGAAAAAACAACAAAACTGCAATGTGTGTGGGAACAAGTAATATTAAACTGAGGTAAGTATCAATATACATGTAAATAATAAGATTGACGGTAATGATTGATATCAAAAGCGTGATGATATCAATCATTTTACAAAGTATATTGACCGCCTTAAGCCTAATTAAGACTGCTTACCTAAGCTTAAGTTGCGCTATTTTCGTAAGGTATCATCTGAATAACCCCATATTTCTATCGGTTAAGGCTTCACGCCATCCCCCTAGCCACTCAGACTTAGCATCAATACATTGATAAGGGCAATGTTCTTTTGATTTACCACTTAAGCCCGCTTGGTAACCATTTGAGTGCGCTCTTCCTAACCGATCTCTTTTCTGTCTTTTCATTACTTAACACCTCGTAAAAAGTATCTTTTAAATTATCACTGAAAAATCAATGATGACAAGGCAGATTAATTGTTCATTATCGCTATATTTAATAAGTAAAATTAACCAATTGTACTCACATAAACTTCAATTAAAGCTTCAATGATAGCTTTAATAAAGATGCTCAATAAACAATCAACCGACAATTGATTTAAAATGATTTTGAAAGTGGTTGCAAGTATGAAAAACGTAAAAAAGTGTGAATAAAAGTCAGGTTAATATTCATCAGAATAAATAAGATTACAATAAAATTGCTTCTATCAAATAAAACAATTCTTTAGCGTAATAGTCTACTTTTCACATATAAACAGATGGTATAAAAATAAACTGCTTATATGAATTCAGTTTAAAAAAGGGGCAATAAAATGCCCCTAAAATAATACCTGATATTTGGAGGGAGTTAATTAACCATAATTCAAATCAACTAACTACCAACCGGGTATTAATACTTGGCAGCTTCATCTTCTGCCGGTAATGTTTGCTGAATAAATTGACGAACATCTTGGTTTGATTGTTTTAAATCTTCATGACGAAGATACATCATATGACCACTTCTATAACCTTTGAAAGATAAACGGTCACGCATTTGCCCACTAGGATCTAATTGCCACATAGTATACTTGGCGTCAAAGTAATTAGTTGCGCCGTCAAAGTAACCTGACTGAATCATCACATTTAAATACGGGTTTTGTGCCATCGCTAAACGTAAGTTTTCACCTGTATTGTTATTACTACGATTCCATGGATGTACATTACCAAACATATTGTATTTAACATCTGTTTTGTAATTTAGCTCTTCACGTAAATAATAATTAATCGCTGGCGTAAAGCTATGCAACCACGATGTTAACTCTGCGTTATAATCTGGACGAGAACCGGCAACTTTTTTATCAATCCCTAAATAACGTGAATCTAAACGGCCAATCGTTTGCTTTCTGTCGCGCAATAACTCTTTCCAAAAAAAGTTATTATTTATATCTAAATTATTTGCTATTATCGCATCAACAGACAAACCTGAGTACATAGACACCCATTTTGCGATATTTAGTTTTTCATCACTTGAAATAAAACCACCCTTTGCTAACGCTGGCATATATTCATTTATCGTAAATTGCTCTACTTCAGGTAATAACTCATCTAAATCTTTGGCTTGATATAGAGCTGGTAAAGCGTTGTGATACCAAGCAGCGGCAGCAAAATAAGGTAAACGATTAGCTGATTTCACAGGGCCATCTCGCTTAATGCCAATATCTGTTGGCGAGACTAAAATAACACCGTTCACATACATCCATTGCTGCTGTTGTAGCGCTAAAGCCAAGCCGGAAACTCGGGTAGTGCCATAACTTTCTCCAATTAAATACTTAGGTGAACGCCAACGGTTATTTCGAGTAACGAACGTATTAACCCACTCAGCTAAGTACTTAACATCAGCATTAACACCAAAAAACATGGCTTTTTGTTCTTCCTTACTAGGAATTTTACCGTCTTTATTAGGTAAAACTCTTGAATAACCGGTGTTTACAGGATTAACAAAAACAATATCTGCTACGTCTAAAATAGAATAAGGATTGGTTTTAACACCATAAGGTTGCAGTGGATAGCCTTCATCATCGACATTCAGCACTTTTGGGCCAGTATAAGCAACATGCATCCACACGGAAGCTGAACCTGGGCCACCATTAAATGAGATTAATAACGGACGTTTGCTATTATTTTTAATATCAGTGCGTTGATAATAGGTATAAAAAAGACTTGCCGTTGGGCTTCCCTCGTCATCCCATACCGGTTGAGTGCCCGTGGTCGCACTGTATTTTATTTTTTTACCATTAATTTTAGTGCTGTGTTGGCTGGTTTGCTTTTCATCAATAACAAGTTTGCGTTCATTTTTTGCAAAAGTTGCTGATGAAAGAGAGATACCAACCAAGAAAACGATAGAAGTAAGTGTCGTAAATAATTTCATTTCATATCTCAGTAATTAATTTGTTAATAAACTACCATAAAGATCATTACCTATCAGTTAATTAAGTTAAACCTACACAATAATAAGATTAAATTATTAATTTAAAACAGTAGGCTTAATTCCTGTCATTAATCGAGTAAACAAGTAAAAATGTTATCCCTCCCATTTTCAATAATCGAGCTATACTTACAATACACGGGGTTGAAAGATACGCATATATAAAACCTAATCGGTGCAATGTTATATATTTATATTCTCCTGTAATAACTTGAATATAAAGGAGAATAAAATAAAACAAACTCACTTAATAAAACTACTTATTATTATATTTTTTGTCTTTACACCTAGAGTAATAGCAATTGATACTGTTAAGTTATTAAAGCCGTTACTAGCGGACGATAAAAGATCCAATCATAAAAACGAAGTGATTATTCGATCGCTCCAAATTACAGAAGAAGAGTTTGGCCCTTTTCTGTTTGAAGCAATTGAAATGAGCATGACGCCTAAAAGAGCCTTTATATCTCTAAAAAACAAGGAGAATATTAACGCTTACATAGGGCCGTATAACAAAGCTTGGGATAGTGAAGTCAGCATAATTAAAATTCCTATCAGACAAGGCCTACTAAACTATCGATTATTACTCGTTCGTGAGTCACAACTTGCTCAGTTTAGTAAAGTTAAAAACCTCGAAGACTTAGGTAAGCTAAATGCAGGGCTTCAGCACCACTGGGCGACAACAAAGGTATTTGAAAGCCATGGTTTAAAAGTAACAACAACGCATAACTTTGAAGGTTTATTTCAAATGTTAAAACGGGCTAGATTTGATTACATTCCTAGAGCTGTCTACGAGATTTATGATGAACTTGAAAGGCGTCAACCTGATTTAAAGAGTCTCGTCGTCGAGCCAACACTGGCGCTATACCTCCCTATGTCGACTTATATTCATATATCACCACAAGAACCCCGTATAGCAAGGCGCATAGAAGTAGGATTACGTAAATTAATAGCCAATGGTGAAATTAAAATGATATTAGATAAATATTATGCCGATGATATTAACCGTGCTAATTTGAAAAATCGTAGAATCATTAAAATAAGTAATCCTGACTACAACGATATAAGTCTTGAGGGTATTAATTAGTTTTCTGACAAATTGCGGATTTATTTATTGTTGTATGGTTCTAAAAGTTAGATTAATTCTTGGTTCAAGTACTTTTTTAGTGGGTGGTAATCGGTGTAACCAGTGCTTTTGCGTTTCACCTTTCATCACTAATAAACTAGCTGGCTTTAACTGTAATGAAATCATTTCTTTATTTGTTTTATGTTTAAAAGCAAACTTACGTTCCGCACCAAAGCTTAATGAAGCAATCGCGCCATTATCTTTAAGGTCTGTTTCGCCGTCACTATGCCAAGCCATGCCTTCAGCTCCGCTATGATACAAATTAAGCAAACACGAATTATAGGTTTCATTCGTTTTCTGCTCTACGAGTTCTTTCAAATAATGAAGATTAGGCGTCCAAGGTAACGAATATTTAGTCGTATTTGAGTAGGTATAACTAAAGGGCTCTTTTTGACCTGAATCACCGTACCAAGCCACCTTTCGCTTAGTTTCAATTAATTTTCCAAGAATGATAGCTTGATCACAGCGCCAATCTACTTCGTCTAATAAGCGGTTAAAATAAAAATCAGCCTCTGTTAGCGACATTACTTCACCGTAAAAATTAACAACGCCATCTTGAGGCAGAATATTTATAGGCTCCGCTAAAAATGCATCGAATAAGTTCATGATCCCCCTCACACAACAACTGTAAAAATAAACAGTACCATGGTATTCATACATCATCAAAATTTTTTAGCTGTATATCGTTATTTAAATACGATAATTGAGTAACTTTCCATTAATAAACCTAAAGCAAGCTAAAGATTTATCCATGACTCTTTTTTTCGTTGATAATATCTTTATAATGAATTGTATAAAATAGAAAATCCCCTTCAAACCTATAACAGCAAACAATGGCATAAAATAATGGCAATTGAATACAAAACTCGTACCCAGCTCGTTGTGGAAGTTTTACGTGAAAAAATACTTAGTGGGGAAATAATTGCTGGCCAACCACTGCGTCAAGCCGCGTTAGCAGAAGAATTAAACGTTAGTCGTATTCCTGTACGAGAAGCATTATTACAACTTGAAGCTGAAGGTTTAGTCTCATTTGAGCCGCATAAAGGCGCAAGTGCTACTAGCTTAAACCTTGATCAAGTTGATGAATTATTTGAATTAAGAGCAATGATTGAAGGTGACTTACTTGCCGCATCTTTGGTAAATATCACTGATGAAGCTTTAATAGAAGCCAATGAATTATTAATTAAACTTGATAGCGCTCTAGGTAAGGAAAATGCAGCAAATACCTGGAGCGAGTTAAATTCAAGCTTTCATAATTGCTTGTATTCTGGCGCTAAACGACCGCAAACTTCTGATTTAGTGAATATTCTAAATAAAAATGCAGACCGATATATACGTATGCATTTATTGTGGGCTGGCGGTATTTCTAAAGCAGGTCCTGAACATGCCGAATTATTAGCTTTTTGTCAGGCGCGCGATATAGATAATGCTGTAGCAAAATTAAAACAACACATTCTTAGCTCTAGAGATGAAATTAAAGCATTTTTAGTGCAACGTGAATCAGGAAAAGTTTAATTTTTGATAGCTAAGCTGAATTTATTTATTATTTAAATAAGCTAAACAAGCCTTTACTAGCGCTAAGGCTTTCAGCGTTGACAGTTACGGAACGTTTTACTTTCTGATAAAATTAATTGTAAATAGTAAAAGTCACACATTATTTTCAACCATAGTTTTTATTTTATCAGCCTTCTCAAAATGATCTAACTGATGTGTTTGAATCCACCAAGTTGCCACTTCCATTAAAAGCGCTGGATTATCATTTTTATTAGCAAAAAAAGCATAAAATGATAATCCAACATTATTGCCTTTACTGGCTATTTTTTTATCACAAACGTCTATTATTTTTTGTCTTAATTCTATTTCCATCATTTACTATCCTTTTTTATAATGAATTTAGCATTGTAAACAGAATAAGACAGCGCTAACAACAAACAGATACCGGCCGGAACCATAAGTGCATAAAACCGGAAAAGACTAAAAAGATAGGCACCACAAGAGCCGCCAACAATAAATCCAAGAATAATTAACAAAAACAAAAGTCCCTTTCTTTTATCAAAATATTCTCCTCTTAATTTAGAGCCTATCATAATTCCTAAATCGGTAAATATCCCCGTTACATGCGTTGTTCTAATAACAGCACCACTATAAGTTGTTGCTAAGGCATTCTGTAATCCACAAGCCGCTGAAGCTAAATAATGTCCGAGCGAATAATTGTCTGATAAGAAATAAATAGAGCCGAACAAAAATATAGACTCTAACAATAATAACCCACTGTAATTACGTCCTAGCTTTAACGAACCACTACGTATGAAGTAGCCCGAAATTACCGAGCCAAAAAGAAAGCTAAGCATAACCAAAGCCAAATGAGTTACATCAGAAAAATCTGAATTGATAATGCCAGTGCCAAAAAGTGTTGCTGTGCCTGACAAATGAGACACTGATTGGTGTTTAAAGCCTAACAACCCAATAGAGTTAACAAGTCCTGCAACCAGTGCAAGTATAAATGAACCATATTCTACCCAGCGAGGTAATTTCGAAATCACGGTAATCCTTTTGGCTGTTAGTCCTGTCAATAAAGTAGTAAGTTACAATGGGAAGGTGATATTTTTAGATCATTTTTAAAACCGAATCTGTGGCAGATTCAATTGTTAGCGATTCTGTCGATTTAGTGCCATATTCTTTTTGCACCTAATAACTATTGCTGTTTTTTCTGCGTTAGATTTATTCATCCAACCTGTAATTTCCATTTTGGATCTACAGCATCCTATACAAATATCATTTTCATCTAAGCCACATTGGCCTACACAAGGAGTTATTATATTGTTCTTATTTACCATAATCATATTTATAAGACTTAACGATTGAAAGCAGCAAATAGTACTAATCTAATACCCTTAGTAACTATAAGCATTGAACTTTACCATTAAGTGTCAGCCACCTGTATTTATTTAATGTATTGTAGCATTTAGCTTTATTTATTTTTGGCTAAATTTTTAATACACCAACACTATTTAACCAATCATATGCTTGCTCTATGTTGTCACAAAAATTTGTTTCAACATTCGTTAAGGCCGTGTGACTATCTTCCATTAACACTTGTTGAAGAGACATACTACAAATAACCGCTTCATATTTTTGATTATTAATATTTCCCCATTCATTTAATTTATTAATTTCATCCCACATATCTGGCGTAGACAATTCCCATTGACTTAAATCTACTAAACACCCCCACGGTTTATCTTTAATGCTTTCAACATGTTCTTTGTATTCTCGACAAAGCCTTATCACTGTTTCAAGATTCCAAGCATCAAAACATTTAATAATTAATGTTTGATCAATTACTTCTATTTTAAAAGAACCATGTTCTTGCATTAGTACTCCTTAACACTCATAAAGCCCCATTTAACAGGCTAAAGATTGAAAAACTAACAACCTGTCAGTTTTCTGTATTTGCTTATTTATGCTTCTTTTATACTTATCTAAGAACTAAACATTGCAGTGCTGTAATACGATTAACTTCTGAAAATGGATATTAATAACAATTATGTAAATATTACCAAGTATATAATACTTACATAATTAGAGGTTTTACTCAAACTTGGATTCAAATAATAAGTGCATAACTTGAATAAGTAGAAAAATTGGTCAGCTGAATATATGTTAATCGCTTTTTCTCTGGCAAGAGATACAACAATGAAAACATATAAACAACTGACCTATGAAGAACGACGCCAGATTTATGCCTTAAATAAAAGTGCTATAAGTCAAAATAAAATTGCAGCGCTGCTCAGTGTTAGTCAATCAACGATTAGTAGAGAGTTATCTCGAAATACAGGATCACGCGGTCATCATATTAAATAAACCCACAAGCTAGCGCTATATCATGTAACTGATATACCGAAAAAACTCAAGCCCCCCCCCCCAAGTAATTTACCGTATTAAGCAAACCCAAAAATAGCGCGATAGCGTAGAATTTATGCATCGAAAGCACTCAAGATGACACCCCAAGTTATTGAGCTTATCAATCTAAAACTCAATAAAAAATGGAGTCCGGAACAAATTTCGGGTTGGCTCGAACTCAATGAATCATTCACTATTAGCCATGAAACTGTTTATCAAGATATCTGGCGGGATAACCAACGAGGTGACATGCTTTTCACCGCTTTACGTAGAAAATGCAAAAAGTATCAATCTCCTCATAAAAATAAACAATCAGGACGAGGATTTATCAAAAATCGCGTGAGTATTGATGAACGTCCACAAGTGGTTGATGATAGGAGTAGAATTGGTGATTGGAAAATTGATCTTGTTAAATGTTAAAACCCTTTCAAAAAGTAGTGAGCACAATCACAGCCGATAATGGTAAAGAATTAGATTATCATCAAGAAATGACGATAAAATTAGGTTGTGATGTTTATTTTGCGGATCCTTATTGCTCATGGCAACGAGAATTAAATGAAAATACTAATGGCTTGTTAAGGCAATATTGACCAAAATCCACAGAATTCAAGAAGGTAGTTCAATCAGAAGGTGGAAGCGGCCATAGTCCAGCTTAATAATAGACCGAGAAATAAGTTACATTATAAAACTCCAGCTCAATTAATGACTGAGCACATGGTAGCTATAATTACTTAACGGTTATGCACTTTGAGATTGAATCTGCCAAACCAAAAAAACTAATCTTTGGTTAACTATTTTTGAACCTTGTTTATAATACTGATGCTAGACAAAACATCTAAAAATTAACAACGTAATATTAGCAACTTATTATATTCAACAATAACTAAAGGCAATTATTAATGTTATCCACTTTTTTTAAAACAAAACCCGTTATTGATGAAACAAGCAAAGCATGGATTTTTGATACCTTTGCTTGGTGTATTGCTGAACTCGATGGTGAATTTTTCAAACATGACAGTAAATTAGTATTACCCAATAACACCTTCTATCCCGGTAGTTCAAATAGTGTAGAAGAAATGGCTAATACTATTTTTTCTAATACGATGAAGTATGCGGGAATGACCGCATGGCCAATAAAATTAGTGCCTGCTGAGCGCTTTATTCAAAAACCAATGCCACAACTATTATTTGCATCAAGACTTCGTGGTGAAAGCTGTAATATTAGTTGTAAAGTAAACAGCATGAATGACTCAACACCGGCTATCGACATTGCTTTTCATGTAAGCCAACTTAATCAACCTCAAGACTTAATAGCTTATTTGGTACAAATACAGACAGGTATTTTGGTGCATCAACATAACGCTATTCATTATGACGCTAACAATTCAACAAACACCTATGCCCCTGGCGGCAAAGAAGTATTGCCACAAACAATTGATTTAGTCGCTTGTTTTATGGGGTTTGGTGTTATTTTTGCTAATACAGCTTATCAATTTAAAGGTGGTTGCGGTTCATGTAACAACCGCAACCTAAACCGACAATCAGCACTACCCGAGCTAGAAACAGTTTACGCACTAGCGCTATTTTGTGTAATAAAGGGAATTGAAGTTAAACAGGTAAAAAAGGAACTAAAATCTCACCTATATAAACATTTTCGACAAGCCCACAAAGAAATATCACAGTATTTACAAGAAACAGATAACCCTGAACACATGAAATTACTGATAGCTCACGATAAATAAAAGAATGCATATTAATAGAGCGCTCAATACTCTTTAGCGCTTCCACAATACGTTTATTAATGCGCCTACCATGATTAATCCACCACCAACAATGGTGGTCGTCATAGGAACTTCGCTAAAGTACGTCCAACCTATAAATACTGAGAACAGTACTTGTACATAAGAGTATGCTGTTGCTTTGTTAGCATCAGCACAATGTAATGCTTTGGTTAGTCCTACTTGACCTACTTGGGTAAATATTCCCACAAAAATCAATAGCATTATCGCTGTTAAGCTAGGCACCACAAAGTCACCACCCAACATAATCATTGAAACAGGAAAAGCCACGAGAGGAAAGTAGAATATGATTACTGAACTATCCTCAGTTACCGTTAATTTCTTAACCAAAATATAAGCAACGGCACTACCAAAAGCCCCCAAAATCCCAGCACTAATGCTTAACCATGAGTATTGTATGCTAGGGTTTAAGAGTAAGTTAGGTTGCGCTAAACTTTCCTGAGCTAAGTTAGGATAAATGATGATCAACAAGCCAAGCAAGCTGATCACAATACAAGCGACAGTTGATCGTTGTATCGTTTCTTTTAAAAACCACAACGCCATAATCGCGGTAAACACAGGGTGTAAGTATTGTAATAACGTTGCTTCAGCTAACGGTAAAGTAGTTACCGCATAATAAACAAACATCAACGCAAAGGTTCCAACGGTACCCCGGGCAATTAACAGCGGCTTATTGTTACCCCATAGCGGAATATTTTTACGTTTAACATCAACATAGCTAATCACGGCTGAAACAATTGCTCTTGCTGCAACAATTTCAAAAACAGGAATACCTAAAGTACTCACTTCTTTTACACAAGCAGCCATTAAGGAAAAACCTAATGCTGATAGCAACATAAACCAAACACTCATTGGCACTGAATTTTTTAGGGTTATAAACATTAATTGTTGTACTCAGGTAATAAAATAGAAAGATGACCAACTGTTCAAATTTACTAAACAACGACATGTGATTTAGAAAGAACCCAATTGCGATAATTTATCTCGTATCGCTTGATATCGTTGTTGTTCACATGAAGCAAAACCTGATAGCTGTCTGACTTTATTGCGTCCAAAAATAGGTACTGTCATACCAGCAAAAAAACGACAGTAACTTTCTAACGTTAATGGCACCGTAATTTTGTTCGCTAAATGATTTTTCAACGCAGCAGCATCCGACATTAATACTTCATCACTGGGCCATGGTGACTGCGCTGAATGTTCAAGGTGAGCCACATTCCCTTTGCATACGCTACAATGTCCACAGATTACGGGTGCTTGTTTATCATCAAAATAACAACTTAAATTATAGCTTAAACACTTATCAAGTTGAAAAAATCGCACAAGAGCAGCAATTCGCTTAATTTCTTTTTGCTCTTTATCGAGAAAGTAATTATATAGGCTTGTTGCTAACGTAGGATCGTTAAGTTCATGACTATTAACCTTAAACACCTCTGTCATACGTGAAGTTTCTAACACAATCAATTGTTGTTCTTGCAAGTATTCTAGCGCCGCAATAACACGATTTCGCTCAATTGATTTGTCTTGTAATAACGTATCAAAGTTTAAGCTGCCCCAAACTTTTTTAAAGGCTGTGGCTTTGAATACCGTTGATAAAAAGTTGCGCCTTTGCTCATTAAACCCTGCCAACATCTGCTCAAGCGGTTGTAGGAGTTTGATTTTAAAATCTGCAAAATAGGCATACATAGGTTCAATCACGCCAGCAATCTCTAACTGAACCAATATAGTTTTTAACGGTAATTGCTTAATATTACTGGCATTGGACAGTGGTAATAGCTGTAATTCCCACTTACTCTCATATTGGGTAATTTGAGTTTCAGCTTTAATATTATCAATAATGCACTCTATACCACCCAGCTCAGGCGTATCACCATAAACAAAGTTCTCTACGGTATTTAATCCATCTAAATTTGCTAAAGTAACGCAGTGTGATAGCTCACCATCACGCCCTGCTCTGCCTATTTCTTGAGAGTAATTTTCGATAGATTTTGGTAAATCGTAGTGAAAGACAAAACGAATGTCACTTTTATCTATGCCCATACCAAAGGCAATAGTCGCAACAATAACCTGTATATTACCTGCCATAAAATCAGCTTGAATTTGACTGCGATTATCACTGTCAAACCCAGCATGATAAGCGCAAGCATTAACACCTGATTGCTGTAAATATGCCGCCACTTGTTCAGCTGTGTGCTGTAACGTAACATACACAATACCGCTATTTTGGCCGGCACTAGAGTAACGCTGTATTTGCTCAACTAACACTGTGTTTTTATTAGCGCTACTAACCGGCAATACCACTAAATCCAGGTTATGACGATAAAAACCAGTTTGAACAATATGTTGATCGTTAATGGCAAATTTTTCGGCCATATCTAACTTTACTTTTTTTGTCGCTGTTGCGGTTAACAATAGCGTTAATGGAATATTCAACTCTTTACGATAACTAGGCAGTTTTAAATAGTCAGGTCTAAAGTTATGACCCCATTCGGAAATGCAATGCGCTTCGTCTACCACTAACATTGAAACCGGCACCGATTGAATAAATTGCCTAAAACGCTCGTTCTTAAAACGCTCTACTGACACCATTAATATTTTAATTTCACCATTACGCACCGCAGTCATAACGTCCTGTGTTTGACTACCTTTTAAAGTGGAATCGATACTCGCGGCAGCAATACCTTTACTCGCTAAAAAAGCTAATTGATCTTTCATCAAGGCTAACAATGGCGAGACAACAAGCGTTAAATTGGGCAAGTGCAACGCTGTTAATTGATAACACAAACTTTTACCTGAGCCGGTAGGAAATATTGATAACGTTGATTGCCCAGCTAACAGCTGCTCAATCGTTTGCTTTTGTCCTAAACGAAATTGCTCAAAGCCAAAAATTGTATCAAGTGTTTCTAGCGGCGAATTTTGATTAATTCCGTTCATCGTTAACATTCCAATATAAATAATTTACTAACAAAAATTATAGCCCTATCATTGTTTTTAACACTAAAAAAATAAAGCACTAAGTATTTAAACAGTATGACATAAAGCGCACTTTGACTGAATGACTTTAACAAACACCTTCACAAAACAGCAGGATTAAAATCATTAATATCGCGTTATATAAATTTTATTTAATTTAACAAAACACCTCATTATTTAGTCGTAAATATAAGCCTATCTGTCGATAATTCATTGCATTAATTATTAAAATATAGGCAAACTGTTTAAATATAATTTCTAATAAAAGAGCCATCAAATGCTATCAAAAAAATCTATACTCGTTATTGCTATATCGAGTGCCTTATTAAGTGCTTGTTCGCAGCCTATAACAAGTAACGCAAGTACTTCAGTTGAACAAAGCAGTGCTAATGTAGCCATATCTGAATCAGAAAAAGCGAACCAATTATTTGATAGTATTTTCAAGGCAAGCATTGACCGTAATCCTGTTATGCAGACGTATCTTGGTATTAAAAAAGATTACGATAAATGGAATGACTTGTCTGAAGAAAATAGCGCAATTGAATTAGCTTTTGACAAAGCCGATTTAGAAAAAATTAAAACAATTGATACGGATAAATTAGATCCTCAAACATTGATTAGCTATCGCCTTTATGTTCAAAAGCTAGAAAACAGCATCAATGACTATAAATGGCGTTTTCATAATTATCCTGTTAATCAAATGTTTGGCACCCACTCACAAATTCCTGCTTTTTTAATTAACCAGCATTCAATTAGTAATATAAAAGAAGCACAAGACTATATAGCCCGTGTAAAAGGTGCTAAAAAGTTAATAGCCCAACTTGTTACTCAACTTAAATTAAGAGAAGACAAAGGAATAATTGCTCCTAAATTTGTTTTTGAGCATGTCATTCGTGACGCTAATAATATATTAGTAGGCGCACCATTTTCTGATGGTAAAGACAGTACAATTTTAGCTGACTTCACTGGCAAAATTAATAAATTAGAAATTACTAACGAAGAAAAAAGCTCATTGTTATCAGGTATTAAAACAGCATTAAACAACGAATTAAAATTTGGCTATGAACAATTAATTAGTTACTTAACGGCGTTAGAGAAGAAGGCCGATAATCGTGACGGTGCTTGGAAGTTTCCAAATGGTGAAGACTTTTATAATAATGCTTTAAAACGCACAACCACTACTGATCTTACTTCTGATGAGATTCATCAAATTGGTTTAAATGAAGTTGACCGAATTCATAATGAAATGCGTTTAATTATGGAAAAAGTCGGTTTTGAAGGCGATTTAGCCGCATTTTTTGATTTCATGAGAAACAGCAAGCAATTTTATTACGCTGGAGACGAAGCAGGACGTCAGCAATATTTAGATGAAGCAGTTGCTTTAATTGACGATATGAAAGGCCGCCTAGACAGCTTGTTTTTAAGTAAACCTAAAGCCGAATTGAAGGTTAAAGCCGTTGAAGCCTTTAGAGAAAAGTCTGCGGGTAAAGCATTTTATCAACAACCCGCGCCTGACGGATCTCGCCCTGGTGTTTATTATGCAAACCTTTACGACATGGAAGCCATGCCAACTTATCAAATGGCGGCTTTAGCTTACCATGAAGGTATTCCTGGGCATCATATGCAAATCGCGATAAAACAAGAATTAACGGGCATTCCTATGTTCAGAAAGTTTGGACGCTATACTGCTCATACTGAAGGTTGGGGATTATATTCAGAAATGATCCCAAAAGAAATTGGCTTATACCAAGACCCATATTCTGACTTTGGTCGTTTAGCTATGGAGCTATGGCGTGCATGTAGATTAGTGGTTGATACTGGTATTCATACAAAGAAATGGACAAGAGATCAAGGTATTACATACTACGTAACCAATACTCCTAACGCCAAGTCTGACGCAGTTAAAATGGTTGAGCGACATGTTGTTATGCCATCTCAGGCGACCGCTTATAAAATTGGTATGTTAAAAATATTAACGTTACGTGAAGGCGCTAAAAAAGCTTTAGGTGACAAATTTGATATAAGAGAATTTCACGAGGTGATTTTACGTAATGGGCCAGTACCATTGAACGTACTGACTCAACTCGTTAATGAGTATATTGAAGAGAAAAAAGCTTAATAGCGACTGACTTCATCAGTAGCTAAAGATAAGTACCTAAAACCGCATTTTTTAATGCGGTTTTTTATTGCCTTTTAGCTATTAAGTTCATGCATTATATAAAGAAAAATCTCTATATTTCAGCAGCTACCACTGAAATTTCCACCAATAAAGCGTCACGAGCCATTTTAGCCGAAACACATGCACGCGCTGGAGCATAACCTTCTGGAACCCAAGCATCCCAAACAGCATTCATGTCAGCAAAGTAGCTCATATCTTTAACATAAATAGTGGCTGATAAAATGTGTTTTCTATCACTGCCTGCTTGCAATAACAATTCATCAACTTTAGCCAACATGGTTTGCGTTTGTTCAGTAATATCCTTACTGGCATCAGCAGCAACTTGGCCACATAAATAAATCGTACCGTTATGCTTAACAATACGACTCATACGCTGTTTTGTTTCTAACCTTTCAATTGACAAAATTACTCCTCCAACATATCAATAAATTTTTGCGATTGTTCTATCGCTGCATTCATATCTTTAATTAACACGGCAACATCTTTTTGAATTGATACTATTTCACCTTGTAACGCACCAACCGCTTTAGCATTCAAATTATGTTTTAAAAATAGGCTATTATCTTTTAAAGCTGATAAAACTGGTGCCATTTTACTTTCCGCTTTATGCATCGACCTAATCAATGTTTTATAACGTCTTTGTGTTTCCTTTAGTTTTGATGCACTTTGTCTTTTAAGGTTAGCACTTGAAATTTCTTCTATTTCATCTTGCCACTCTTCAAATAAGGCTTCAGAAACATCTTCGATTTTTGCGATACGTAAACTAACAAGCTCAGCAGCTTCTTTAGAGTCTTCATACTGTTCTTGAATTTCGTTGTATTGCTCTTCAAGATCGCCACCATCAAAATTAATTAACGCCGTCATTTCAGCCAATGCTGACTTAAATTGCTCTTGCGCTTCTTGTTGCGATTCTTTGGCTTCTCCAACACGATCAACCATGATGTCACGCTTATGAATACCAACCTTTTCCATCGCTGAATAATAAGCGGTTGAACAAGATGCTAATGCCAATACACTAACAATAATGCATAACTTTTGACTAAATTTAATCATAGATTTCCCTAAAGTGATTTTGACCACTTAATCTGAGCGAATATTATGTTAATGGTATATCTATTAGCGTATTCGAGCAAAATAAATTTTTACCCTCTCACATAAATATTTACAAATAATTAACAATAAGTTCACTACCCGTAATCAATCTCAATTTGCTAACTATTGATAAATAACAAAGAAAATAATAAATAAACGCAATAACAATTTAATTTTAAAAAGGCAAAAAAAGGTAATAAAACAACAAAACATAATAACAAATCATAAAAAAACGACAAAACTTGCATTACAACAGTAAATAACGTAATAATATTACACAAAGTTAACTACAGAGAGATGATGATAATGAAAAATCAAAACAATTTAAAAGATACACAATCAGTAGAAGCAACAACTTTTGATTATGATAATAGCGATTTACCTCGTGATTTTGACATAAGAATAGAAGTAGCTGAACAACGTGAAGTTTTAGAAAGTCTGTAATATTGACAGCTTACCTTTTAATATTTGGGTGAAAAATACCATAAATATTAGAATGCTGTTACAAAATGAAGGTGTTATGTAAATAAGTGCCTAATCAACCAGATACCTAATCAATTAAGTGCTTAGGTTATAAAATGGCAGTTAATCATGTTTACTCACACCTCATTACAGGCCTACTTAATACTAAAAGCCTCTTAATAAAACGCTTAAAGTAAATCAACTTTATACGTTTATAATCAATTTACTGCCTTAAAATCGGGATTACGGGTTATTTAAATTTCCTAACCGCAAGCGTAACGAGGCTATTTTTTAAAATAATCCCAAGTAACCTTACTCACATCTGCAATTAATTTTTTATTAACCGCACTTTTTTCTGTGGAGTTACTAACTAAAACACTGATATAAAAATGTGTGCCGTCCGGCAAAAAAACTATACCAATATCATTTTCAGCCCCCGTTAATCCCAATTTATTTCTACCAGAACTACCCGTTTTATGCGCAACAATCGTACCTTTAGGTAATAGACCTTTAATTTTATCTTTACCAGTACCCGAGATTTTCATGGTATCCCATAAGAATTGATGACTGTTCTGAGAGAGTAAATGTTCTTTATTCTCATAAAATAATTTTAATACAGCAATAGCAGCATTAGCGGTTGTCCAATTCTCATACATTCGATCCCAAACTAATTGTTGTGTTATTTCATCATATTCAATAGCAACATCCATTATGCCCTGTTTATGTAAATAGGCTTCTACAACCTTCGTACCACCAACAATGTTAAATAATATATCGCAACCTACGTTGTCACTATAAGCGACTGTATACTTCAATACTTCCGCTAAGGATAAGTTTGCGCCATCGGGATACTCTTTACGAATTGGACTCCACAAATTGTTATCTAAATCTTTTGGGCTAATACTGATTCTATCCGACAAGCTCAAATTATTTTTATCAACTTGATCTAACACAGCTAAAGCAAGCTGATATTTGAAAACACTCTGCATTGGTAGCTTCTTATTACCATTTATTGAGATATATTCACTGCCATCCCCTGCCAAAATAGCCACACCAACGGTTGCGTTTTTACCTTCTAGTAATGAATTTATTTGTTGTTTCAAAGACTCACTTTGCTTGCTATATGAGTGAAACGAACATGAAAAAGCGATGATGATAAAAAGTAGTTTATAATTCATAGATTATCTTACGTGCTAATATTTATATTTAAAGAATGCGTGAACAGCTATAAGTATGCAAATTTTTAAAGTGATCTATTCTGCTTTTAGCGCTAACACCATTAATTGTGCATCATCACCGTAACTTGGGCAAACCATCTTGCTAGGTGTATAAACAAAGCCAAACTTACCCCAAAACATATTAGAACTTTGTACTGAAACAAGTAGTATTTTTGAAAAGCCTTGATGTTTGGCGTAAGTGATTAAGTTTTCCACCAATTTTTTAGCAATCTTTTTCCCTTTTGCTGCGTTAGCCAAAGCCAAGTCATGAAGATACAAAGTTGAGCTGTTAATGGCTCGCGTTTTTTCATGTAACTTAGGTGGTGCCTCATTTCCCCATGGATGAGCAAGCAAATAACCTACTATTTTATTTTCATCATCTACATACACTGCACATGTTGCAGGCGAAGCAAGCCATTTACTTTTTAGAATACTGACCGCTTCGGGCACAATATCAGTGTATGCCTCCGCCTGAATTTTCATGATCTCATCCCAGGAGTTTTCGGTTATCGCACTAATTGACATCATCATAAATTCCTTGCACATACATCCCGATAAAGACTAATAACTGCTTGCGACTATGTGTAACTAACCGAAACAGCGTAAATTGTGTTGTTGTCTAACCGTTTGAGCTTAGCCTCGTATGACTAGCTTAATTGGCTATCATTACTTTAGTCTACGCAAAAGTGACATAGAAAAAATATACTGTAATAACAGCGCTCATAAATATCACAAACCACCTGATATATTGTTGATTTAATTTCATGGAAATATGAGCAGAATAATATCCACCTAATAAAGTGCCAACAAGAACAATGCTCCCCTCTACCCATGCAATAGAATCGCTTAAAATAAATAATAGTATTGCAGCAAGCGATACTGCAGAAGAAACAACTAACTTTAATCCATTCATCACATTGATATTTTTATGACCAGATAAAGTCAAATAACTCAATATAACAATACCTAACCCGGCATTAAAAAATCCGCCATAGACGCAAACACTCAGTAATGATAAAGAGAGAAAAATAGATTTAAACTGTAATGCATATTTATTTTTTTCTGAGTAAGACTGCAATAATGTATTAGCTCTCCCACCAAATATAAATAACAAGGTTGCAAATAAAAGTAACCAAGGAATGACCTTTTCAAATGATGCTTCAGGGGTTTTTAACAATAAAAATGCACCAAGAGATCCCCCTAATAGGCTAAATAAAATCGTGAGCAACATTTCTTTTTTGTGCTCTTTTAATTTGTGCCTAAAAGCATAAGCTCCACTAAAATATCCGGCACACGAAGAAAAGGTATTAGTAGCATTAGCCATAAGTGGTGGCACGCCAACAAAAACGAGAGCAGGAAAGGTAATAAAACTTCCCCCACCCGCAATAGAGTTTAAAACCCCACCAATCAACCCCGCCATAAAAAGAAAAATAACATCAATCAACAAAGTTGTACTCCAGGTTTATTTAAAGCCGAATACCTCATTAAGAGGACGAGAATAGTAAATTAAATATCTAACAAAGCGAAACTTACTAACCCACTACTTGGGCTTGGTTTTGAATAAGTGAAAACAATAAAGCTATTGTACTCTAAAGTTGAAGGTATAATTCAGGGTAATAGTATTACTATGAAACAAGAATATCTGTTGTATAAGTAATATCAATCTTTGGTTGTGGCATCTAAACATGGCAATATTTATTTAAAGCATCTTCAATTGCCGTTTTAAGTGCACTTTCAGTCACATCATTGCCTTTAACCGAGAAATGTAAATTCACCGATTTATACACTCTAGGTTCGCTTTTTATTAGTTCAGATGTCAAATAGAGCTTTAGAAAGCCTAACAATTAACAGAGCAAAGCTTACGCATTATTCTACTGATGTTATTTTTAACAAATAACATAACACTTTGCCATTCAAAGATTTGACTAAATTAAGTAGCAATTTATATATCTTAAAAACGAACTTTTGGTTTATTTTCTTATATATAATAGAAACTTAACTTACTTGCACAGCATACAAAACTATTTATGTGTTTTTTTTATTTGTAGTTGTTTTGCAAAAAACCTTTAAGGTATAATGCTAATACCAACCATTATCATTAATATTACCACTAAGTTTTGAATTCACTTTTATCAACACTCGTGTTTTAAAAGCGCAGTTAGTTAGGTCTGCCATCTTAACTATTACAGACCTAGCCATGAGCAATGCTGAGTTTTAACTTACTGCTAGTGTGGTCTCCTAAGGTAACCACACATTAAGGGCAAATCAATAATGAACACAAAAAGAACATTTTCGGCGACTAAACGCCGGCATTTAATGGCTTGTATATTGGCGCTTATTACCGCCATTGTAATGATCCCTGGCATGACAACTTACTTACCATTCGCCATGGAAGAAAAAATACTTATCCCCATTATGCTATTTCCTCTTATTTGGGCTGGCTTATTTATTTATGCCTATATGGCTGAAAGAGCATGGCACCCTTTTGTGGTGATGTTAGTTATTTTATTTAGTCATGCCGGTTTAAGTTATATGGCATTGTCAGGGGCACAAGCATGAAATCAGTTACATTAAAAAAACTATTCTTATTACATAGTTGGGTTGGCATTGTTACTGCTATTTTGTTGTTTATAGTATGTTTTACTGGCGCTTTAGCCGTGCTGAGTCGCCCTGAATTAAAAATTTGGGCTAACCCCGAATTACATCAACTAAGTACGTTACCGAGCGAAAAAGTTACCGAGCTTATTAACCAATATCATCAAAAAGTACCTGAAGCCTTTGGTGAGAATATTCATGTATATTTACCCACAGGACATAACACTCACTTACTCACTTTATTATTTGAATCGCATGACGGTGATGAAAACTATACTGAGGAAGCCGTTTATGCGTATCAATTTGATCCTCGAAATTTTGAACTGGTCAAAGAATATTATGGTACGGCTGCCTATTTCTACGAACACCGTAAAACAGATGCTCCTTCATTTATTGGTCATTTTCATGCCGATTTACATCTAGGTCGACCTATAGGACTGATACTTAACGGCTTTTTAGGTTTAACTTTATTAGTGTCGACCATAACCGGTTTATTTATTCATCGTCAGCTAATTAAAGAGCTATTTACTTTTAGACGTAAAAAAGAGTTCGATGTTGTTGTCAGCGACGCACATAAAATTATGGGCATTTGGGGCAGCTTGTTTCATGGCATTATTGGTCTTAGTGGTGCATTTTTAGGGTTAGCAACAATTATATTACTACCTGCGGCTGCCTTTGTAAGTTTTGGTGGTGACCAAGAGAAATTAGTAGAGCGGTTTACTGCTATGCCAGAGCCCGTTATTTCTCATAACTATCAAGTAACAGATATCAATACTATTTTAATTGATGCACAAGCTCGTTACCCAAAAGCGAAAATTGTTGATTTAACCATTATGGCGCATAACGATGTTAATGCTGAGGTTTACCTGCGATTACTCGGTGGGGATGCAGTAGCTTCACAATTGTTACAATATCATGGTAATGGTGAATTTAGTAAATCGATGAGTAGTTTAGGCGATATTCCTGGCCCTGCTATCAAAGTTCTCACCTTACTATTCCCACTGCACTTTGGTAACTTCGCCGGTATTTTTGTTAAATTTATCTGGGCTTTACTTGGTTTAACAACCGCACTCTTGCCATTGTCAGGCATGATGATGTGGTTAGCTAAACGTAGCCGAGGTAGTAATCCGACATTATCTGAATTAGCTTATCAACGTTGGAACAGAGCCATTATTGGTAGTTGTGGTGGTTTAGTATTAGCGACCGCTATTTTATTTCCAGCCCAAGTTTTATTGAACAACTTAGTTGCGGTAGAGCTACATAATCAATATTTTGGACCACTATTCTTTTATTCGTGGTTAGCTTGGTTCTTGTTCGCTATTTTCCCTATTAATTATTACCGTTATTTACAAGTAACTCTGTTAGTTACAGGTATTTCATGTATAGCCGTTTTACCATTAAATGCTGTACTGTCATCAAGCCATGCTTTTATAGCGGATAACTTATTAGTAACCGTGGTAGATATAAGCTTTTTCGTTATTGGTCTGTTTACTGTTTATGCAACTAAATGCATAAATGTTAAACGCGTGGCCTTAGCACAAACGTCTATCAATCAAGAGGTAACAGCATGACATTTATTTACCTAACCCTAGGCTGCTTAATGTTAATCACTAGTAGCGTACTGTTAAGAAAAGCCAGCAGTACAAGTCGTTGGTTAAGCTTGGTAATATTTATAATTGCGTCAATATGCTTTATTGCTGTTTATGGCAGTATTGGTGGTGTTTTTATCGCTATCTCTGGCGGCTTGTTAACTAATTTATTTGTTGCTTTTATATTTGGTAAAGCAACAAATAAATAATATAACGACAAACGTTAATTTACATTGAGCATATAACTTTTACGGTTATATCCGCTTTTCTCGTTATTGGTTCTCACTGCTGACTTTGCTTTATTAGATGATTAGGGGATGAATTGCCTCCCCTTTCATTCTGCTTTTTCACTTACATTCCTATTATTAACATATTATACCAATCTCCTAACTATGTGATCATTCCTACTTACTAAAATCACCAACTATATCGTTATTTATTTAATAATTAGAACAACCAGTTATTGAAATAAACGCCTTGTATTTGGCCATTTTTTCTACGTATAAAATTGTCCACTTAACTAATGAAACTGGTATTAAAACTTAATGTTATTATTAGGTTGCCTCTATTTGACGTGCAATAAAAAACCCCAGTGTTTTTCAACAATGAGGTTTTAAGTATTCATCTAACATGCTCAGAAAACGCAGGTAGAACATTCAACGCCGAAATTGATTGTTATAACCCGTTTACAACAATGTTATTCCCATTCGATAGTAGCAGGCGGCTTGCCTGATATATCGTAAACAACACGCGAAATGCCATCAATTTCATTGATGATTCTGTTAGACACTAGGCCTAAGAAGTCGTATGGCAAATGTGACCAACGCGCCGTCATAAAGTCAATAGTTTCAACACAACGTAAGCTTACTACCCAGTCATATTTACGAGCATCGCCCATAACTCCAACTGAACGAACAGGTAAAAATACGGTAAATGCTTGGCTTACTTTAGTGTATAAATCATGCTTATGTAATTCTTCAATGAAGATAGCGTCCGCACGACGTAATAAGTCTGCGTATTCTTTTTTCACTTCACCTAAAATACGAACACCTAACCCAGGACCAGGGAACGGGTGACGGTAAAGCATATCGTATGGTAAACCTAATTCAAGGCCAATTTTACGCACTTCATCTTTAAATAATTCACGTAATGGTTCAACTAAACCTAACTTCATGTAATCAGGTAAGCCACCAACGTTATGATGAGATTTGATAACATGTGCTTTACCCGTAGCAGAAGCAGCTGATTCAATAACGTCAGGGTAGATAGTACCCTGTGCTAACCATTTGGCATTATCTAATTTGTTAGACTCTTCTTCGAATACATCGATAAATACATTACCGATAATTTTACGTTTAGCTTCTGGCTCACTTTCGCCAGCCAAACGATCAAGAAAACGATCTTCAGCATCAATTTTAATGATATTTAAACCAAAATGATCGCCAAACATATCCATAACTTGTTGACCTTCGTCTAAACGAAGCAAACCGTTATCAACAAATACACATGTTAGTTTGTCACCAATAGCGCGATGTAAAAGCATAGCGACTACTGATGAATCGACACCACCAGATAAACCAAGAATAACCTCGTCATCACCAATTTGTGCTTTCATTTTCTCGATAGCATCATCAATGATTGTTGCTGGTGTCCATAATTTTTCACACTGACAAATTTCAACAACAAAGTTTTCTAAAATGCGTAAACCTTGTTTAGTGTGAGTAACTTCTGGGTGAAATTGAACACCATAAAACTGCTTGTCTTCGTGTGCCATAGCACCAAAAGCACAGCTTGGCGTTTGACCAACAGTAACAAAACCTTCAGGGATACTAGCAACTTTATCGCCGTGACTCATCCAAACATCAAGTAAACCATTACCGTTTTCACCAACACTGTCTTCAACGTTATTAAATAACGCTGACTTAGCAATTAGTTCAACCGCAGCATAACCAAATTCTTTATGGTTAGAACTTTCAACACTACCACCTAACTGCTCAGCCATGGTTTGCATACCGTAACAAATACCTAATACTGGTACGTTAGCATTAAACACATATTCAGGTGCACGTGGTGAGTTAGCTTCAGTTACAGACTCTGGACCGCCAGCAAGAATAATACCTGTTGGGTTAAAGCCTTTAATTTGCTCTTCGGTTACGTCCCAAGACCATAATTCACAATAAACGCCAATTTCACGTACGCGACGTGCAATAAGCTGTGTGTATTGTGAACCAAAATCTAAAATCAGTATGCGGTGATCATGAATGTCTTTACTCATGTTTGTTTTCCTACTTTTACGTTCAAAATGAACGGTGTAAATTAAAGAAAAAGGCTGAGCACCCTACTTAAGGGTTATTGCTCAGCCTGTTGGAATTTTTTAGTTTTTCAATAAAGAAATAATCAAGAATGTTTTAGTTCTAAGCTAGTTAGCGTTAGAGCAAAGAAGAAGCACGGAGTTGACTTTAGTCAATGAGTACTTCTGATACCGCTATCACGCTAAATAGCACAGAAATGAAATATTCGACTAGCCCATTCTATAGTTAGGGGCTTCTTTTGTGATGGTCACGTCATGTACATGTGACTCGCCCATACCTGCTGATGTTATTTTCATAAACTCAGGCTTAGTACGCATCACTTCAATCGTTTCACTACCCGTTAAGCCCATAGATGAACGTAAACCACCCATTTGCTGATGAATAATAGCAGCAACAGGACCTTTATAAGCAACACGGCCTTCGATACCTTCAGGTACTAATTTGTCTGCTTCACCATCTGATTTTTGGAAGTAACGATCACTCGATCCTTCTTTTTGATCCATAGCACCTAAAGAGCCCATACCACGATATGATTTGTAGTAGCGACCTTGATAAAGCTCTACTTCACCTGGTGCTTCTTCAGTACCCGCTAATAAACTGCCAACCATAACGCAATGCGCGCCAGCGACAAGTGCTTTAGCAATATCACCTGAAAAGCGAATACCTCCATCAGCAATAACGGGAATACCAGTACCTTTTAAAGCTTCAACTGCATTTGATATAGCTGTTAACTGTGGAACACCAACACCCGTAACAATACGAGTTGTACAAATTGAACCTGGGCCTATGCCCACTTTAACAGCGTCAACACCTACATCAGCAAGCGCTTTAGCGCCAGCGCCTGTAGCAACGTTACCAGCAACTATTTGTAAATCAGGGTATTTATCACGTGTTTCTTTTACTCGGTCTAATACACCTTGAGAATGGCCATGTGATGTATCTATTAATAGTACATCTACACCGGCAGCAACTAGCGCATCAATACGCTCATCAGTTCCTGCACCAACACCAACAGCTGCACCAACACGTAAACGTCCAAGCTCATCTTTACAAGCATTAGGTTTGTTTTCAGCTTTTTGATAATCTTTTGCGGTGATAAGTCCTACCAATTTAAACGCATCATCAACCACTAATATTTTTTCAATACGGTTGCTATGCATTAAACCTAAGATTTCTTTTCGGGCGGCACCTTCTTTAACTGTGACTAATTTTTCTTTCACAGTCATCAATGAAGATACTGACTTAGTTAAATCAGTTTCAAAACGTAAATCACGGCCGGTAATAATACCAACTAAATTGTTTTGATTATCAACAACAGGGAAACCTGAAAAACCTAAGTCATCAGCTTTATGCATAACTTCTTCAATAGTAAAGTCAGTGCTAACGGTAACAGGATCTGACACGATACCGCTTTCATATTTTTTAACTTTAGAAACGTTATTCGCTTGTTCCGCTATGGTCATATTTTTATGAATAAAGCCTAAACCACCTTCTTGTGCTAAAGTGATTGCTAAACGAGCTTCAGTTACTGTATCCATAGACGCAGATACAATAGGTACGTTCAAATTAATCTTTCGTGTTAAACGAGTTTGTAGATTAGCTGTGTGGGGTAGTACTGTAGAGTGGGCCGGTACTAACAAAACATCATCAAAAGTTAATGCTTCTTGGGCAATTCGTAACATCGCAATATCACCAGAGTTAAGGAGAAAGGAGATACTAATTTTTTAAAAGTTAGTATCTAATATTGCGGCAGAATTTTAACTCTTTTCTTTGTTTAGGTAAACATAAATTTGTCTTTGAATCATTATTATTTTATGTAATAAAAGCAAAAAAAACACCCTAAATAAATTCCATCAAGATATACTGTCACTCAAACTAGCTCTACAGTATTAGCAATTAATTAGTTATGCCAGCACAACACATCCTTCAAGTCAGTGAACTCACACGAAAAGTACGCTTTATTCTAGAAAGTGAATTAAATACCGTATGGTTAACCGGTGAAATATCTAATTTTGTCGCAGCTAGCTCTGGTCATTGGTACTTATCGTTAAAAGACAATAAGTCGCAAGTGCGTTGCGCTATGTTTAAGGGGAACAACCAAAGAGTTCGCCTTGCGAACAATGCAAAACCACGTAATGGCCAACAAGTATTAGTGCGTGCCAAGGTTTCATTGTACGAACCCAGAGGTGATTTTCAGCTTATTATTGAGCAACTTGATGATGCTGGTGAAGGTTTATTACGTCAACAATATGAGCAATTGAAAAACAAGTTAACTGCGCTTGGTATATTCTCGCAAGATCATAAAAAGACAATCCCAACCACTATACAGCGTGTAGGTATTGTCACCTCACCTACTGGAGCCGCTGTAAAAGATATTCTGACGGTTTTAAAACGCCGTAACCCAAATATTCAAGTGACGATTTACCCTGCGTTAGTACAAGGACAATATGCTAGTAATGATATTTGCCACGCAATTGCACAAGCAAATAGTAGGCAAGAATGTGATGTACTTATTATAGGACGTGGTGGTGGCTCTTTAGAAGATCTCTGGCCTTTCAATGAAGAAATAGTGGTACAAGCTATTTATGATTCAGTTATTCCAACCATTAGTGCAGTTGGTCATGAAGTCGATACTACGTTGAGCGATTATGTCGCTGATTTACGTGCCCCAACCCCTTCTGCCGCAGCCGAGTTAGTTTCAAGTGATAGTGATGAACTAGTGAAAAAAATCACTATGCTAACATTACGATTAAATAACGCGATTACCAGAAATAATAACGTGTTAATTCAAAAGTTGAGCCATACGCAGCATAGATTAACGCAAGCACACCCTGAGCAACAATTACGCATCCACCAACAAAAGTCTGATGAGTTAAACTTACGCTTAATGCAGGTAATTAAGCGAACAATGCTGCAAACAAAGCAACAACCACAACAATTAGCGCAACGACTTAATCGGTTGTCACCCAATAAACAATTAATAGAATACCAAACAACGGTGAGCCAGTTAAAACAACGCCTCGTTAATGCTCAAAAATATAGCTTACAGCATAAAGGTGAATTGTTTGTACACTTAATTGAGCAACTGCAATTGGTTAGCCCATTAGCAACTATTGCAAGAGGTTATGGTGTGGTTCGAAATACTGAAGATAAAGTGATCAGTTCGATTAAACAAGTATCGATTAACGATGAAATACGTGTGCAAATTTCTGACGGTTTGATTAAAGCGAAGGTTATTTGAAGCTAAGGTTTACTTAAAAATGGTTTACTTAAGCAGGGCTTATTTAAAATAGTCATCTATCGTTTTATGCGGTCATAGTAGTTAATAGTAACTGGCGAACTTGTTCCTCGCTTGCCGATTCAAACTTCACACCAAAAGAAATGCCTTCATTATGCTGTTTCAAATTACATACCATACCATTTAACTTTAAATTCTCTAAAGCTTGCTCTTCTTCGATTACAATTTGAATATCTTTTTTATCTGATAACGCTAACTTTTCACCATTCATAATACTTAACTGACAACCTTTGCTAGATAAATTCTCTATCGTTGCTTGCCAATAATCTTCATCTATTTTTACTTTCGCTGGTATTTGGGTTTCTATACGAATAGATGAACGTAGGTTTTGTAAGCCAACGGTTCTAGGAAAATCTAACACCATAATACGAGAAGGCATTTGTAGCGTTTGTTTAATCGTACTGAGAAAAGCAACCACAACACCTTCATGGCCTTCAATTAAGCCCCTTACAGTAATCGCAGTGCCCTGCACTATATGTTGAGAAAACCTTCCTAGCTTACCCGCTTCAGGAAATTGTATTAATACATATTTTCCCGGAAGATAACCAATGAATGTTGTTCTAAACTTAGCACGTTGACCTGCAGGCGTAGAAATATCAATGTTGACCGTCGAACCTGCATGAAGTAATGCTAAATTGCGATCTAGACGGGTACTTGTATCAATACTTGAAGGTTTGTTAGACATAAATATGAATTTTTTTAAGTGTATCTAATCACACTAGTCAAATAGTAAATTAAAAGCAATGAATATAAGTAACGATTCTACAGTAGACTATTTAAGTTACTCGTTACGAAGAGCAGTTTCCAAAAAGAAAACTGCTCTTCGCTAACTCATCATTTATTATCTTTATTGTAACCTTGAGTTGCTCGAGCCATTTTCTTTTGCTCGGTAAACGTGAGCTTTTTCTTACCTGCAAATGGGTTAGTTGTATCTCTAAATTCGATACGAATAGGTGTGCCCATTATTTTTAATGATTTACGGTAATAATTCATTAAATAACGTCTATATGAACTAGGTAGTTTTTTCGCTAAATTACCGTGAATTACGATAATTGGTGGGTTATAACCACCAGCATGAGCATACTTCAACTTAATGCGTCGACCATTATGCATTGGTGGTTGATGATCAAATACAGCCATATCCAATATTTTCGTTACCATCGCCGTAGAAATTCGTTTAGTCGCACTGATAAAGGCTTCTTCAACTGATTCATATAAATGGCCAACACCGGTACCATGTAATGCTGAAATAAAATGAATTTTAGCAAAATCAATAAAACCTAAACGACGATCTAGCTCAGTTTTAATACGGTCTTTAACATGGTCATCTAATCCATCCCATTTATTTACCGCTAACACTAATGAACGCCCTGATTCTAAAATAAAGCCTAACAGACTTAAATCTTGATCAGTAATACCTTCACGAGCATCAATGATAAGTAAGCATACGTTAGAGTCTTCAATTGCACGTAAAGTTTTAATTACCGAGAATTTTTCAACAACGTCAGTTACGTTTTTACGACGACGAATACCAGCAGTATCAATTAACGTATATTTACGTCCATTATGCTCCATCGGAATATAAACACTATCGCGTGTAGTACCCGGCATATCATAAACCACTACACGTTCTTCACCGAGTATACGGTTAGTAAGTGTTGACTTACCTACATTCGGTTTACCGATAATAGCTAACTTTATCGTGTCGTGTTCTTTTGGCGCGTCTTCAACTTGTTTTGCTAACTCTTCCTCTGTTAACTCAACATCAAACTCATCGTCGTTAAAACTATCAAATTCATCATTTTCTATGCCATCAGGCTTAGGTTGACCTAACTCTTCAATGTGTGGCGTTAATGCCAACGTTAATAGTTGAGTAACACCACGGCCATGAGCCGCTGCAATTTTATGAACTTCTTCACCTAAGCTTAAAGCATAAAATTCTGCCACAGCAGAGTCAGCATCAATACCATCAACTTTATTGGCAACTAAAAATATTTTTTTATCTTTCTTACGTAGATAGTCGGCAATACCATAATCTGCCGATGTTAAACCGTCACGAGCATCAACTAAAAATAGCACTGCGTCAGCTTCTTCTACGGCCATTAATGACTGCTCAGCCATTAATGCATCAATACCCTCTTCATCACCATCAATACCACCAGTATCAATAACAATGAAAGGATGCTCTTCTACTTCAGCTTTACCGTATTGACGATCGCGGGTTAAACCGGGGTAATCTGCAACCAAAGCATTTCTAGAACGCGTTAAGCGATTAAATAATGTTGATTTACCAACATTGGGACGCCCGACAAGGGCAACGACTGGAAGCATGAAAACCTCAAAATTCAAAAATAGTCACTTAGATTTACTTAGATCTGATCTAAATAAAACTAAGGGCGTAAAAACAAATAACGGCCCCACATGCAAAAGCACCGGAGCCGTGTATACATAAAAGCAAACATATTTTTATTAAAATAGATTGCTTAGTTAAAGCTGACTTACTCGGTCGGCTTTATAATCTTTGGTGTTTCAATAGCTTGTAAGTCACCATCTCGTGATTGACTATACAAGATATTATCAAATACTGTTGGTGAAGTGTTAACGCCGCTACCATCAACTTTGTGACGAGCAACGATTTCACCCGTTTCTTGATTTAACCAATGTAAGTAACCTTCAAAATCACCAACAACAACATAGTCATCAATTAATGCTGGTCCGGTTACACCACGGTTCTCAAGATCTAAATTACTCCAACGCTCAATACCATTGATTCGATCAATAGCATAAACATGACCACGTAAGTTTGTTAGGAAAATAGTATTACGATAAATTGAAAGTTGACGATAAGATGAGTATTGACGCTTCCAAAGTAATCTACCACTTTGAAGGTCAATTGCAGCTAAATTACCACGAGATGATATAGCATAAACTTTATCACCAAAAACCACTGGTGTAGAATCAACATCAATAACACGTTCAAGCTCTGTAGAACCAGTTGCTTCACCTATTTCAGTAGACCAACCTTGTTGACCATTATCCAACAAGTACACATTAACGCCACCTTTACTGGTGCCAATTAACACACCACCAGAAGCAATAACTGGTGCACTAATTCCACGTAATGTTAAAGCAGGAACATCTTGCTCTACTTTCCATAACTCTTCACCCGTATCAGGGTTTAAGGCTTTTAAAATACCAGAAGATGTATTAACAAGCACAACACCAGCATCAACCGCCGGTGTATTAATAACTTCGCCTTTTATACTAGCATCCCACAGCACTTTACCGGTGAGTGCGTCTAAGGCGTATACTTTGCCATTTTCGCTACCAATAAAAACTTTATCTAATCCCGCTGCTGGACCACCAGAAAGTAACGCTGACACTCGGCTGTCCCAGAAACTGCGTTCGTTATTTATATCACTTAAATCCGTTTCCCACAGTTCTTTACCTGTTTTAGGATCAAAAGCAATAACATCACCTTCACGACTTGCACTATATACTTTACCGTAGGCAACAATAGGCTTTAGACGTGAAAAATAATCACCACTTCCATCACCAACACTTTCTTCCCATAACACGTTAGGCTCAAAACTTTGTTCGATCTCTGTTAACTCAGCAGGTAAATCACTGGTGTCTTCATCAGTTGAAGAGCATGAAAATAAAGTGCTAGAGAGCAATAACACAGAAAATACTTTCGCGTATTTACCAAGCAAAGCATTACTTGTTTGTTTTTTAGAAAAAAGCATTAAATGACCTTATTTTACTTCGCAACAGGAACTGTAGTGGTTAAATTAACGGTTGTCGCTAAATCATCTACTTTCATTTGTAAATTTGGGCTAGTAGCTAAACCATCAGAGGCAATAGCAACTTGATAAGCATTAAGTGCTAATTCTGTTTTATTTTGTAATAAATAAATATCGCCCTTTATTTCTTCAACGGCTGCAGTGAAAGATTCAGGAATAGGCTTACTTAATGTAGCTAAGGCTTCATCAAACTGCTCTTGCTGAATTTGAACACGCGCTAAACGCACACTAGCGATGCCTTTGATGCCATCACTTGGAGCCTTATCCACTGCAACTAACAACTGAGTTTGAGCACCCTGCCAGTCTTTTTGTTCTACAGCTTCTTTTGCTAATGCTAAAGCAGTTAACGAAGCATAACTTGTGGCTGAATTCTCACTAATGAATTTTGACGCATTTTCTGTAAATGCAGCTTTATCTTTAGTGCTTTCTTCCATTAATGCTTGATAGCTATCTGAAGTAGCTAACTCATCTTCGAGTTGACCATCTTTATAAAAATTAAAACCGATAAAACCAGCAAACCCAAGGGCAATACCAGCAATAATCATATTGCCATTCTTTTCCCAATAACCTTTAATGGCTTCTACTTGTTGCTCTTCTGTTTGATAAATTTCCACTACATCACCTTGACTAAAACTTTTAAATTAAATCACTTAACAAACTAGGAACTCTTTCAAAATCCACGTTTTGTTGTTCTTGTTGTCCGCGTAAATATTTAACCATAACACTTTGCTGTGCTATTTCATCTTCACCTAAAATTAACGCGATTTGAGCACCTGATTTATCAGCGCGCTTTAATTGTTTTTTCATATTGCCGCCACCACAATGGCATTGCAAGCGAATATTCGGTACTTGATCACGCCATTGCTCAGCAAGTTCATTTGCTTTGATTTGCGCATCATCACCTAAAATAACGACATATGCATCTACTTGTGGGCGAGCTTTAGCGACAACGTCTGTATTCGTTAGCATCAATACTAAACGTTCAATGCCTAATGCAAAACCAAAACCGGGTGTTGCTTTGCCACCTAATTGTTCCACTAAACCGTCATAACGTCCACCAGCACAAATGGTGCCTTGTGCGCCAAGACTTGTTGTAACCCACTCAAATACAGTACGGTTATAGTAATCTAACCCACGTACCAAACGCTCATTTAATACATAATTGATGCCTGCTGCATCTAATCTTTGGCAAAGACTGTCAAAATGTGCCTGTGTTTCTTCGCCAAAATAGTCAGATAACTTAGGCGCATCTGCCAGTGCTTCTTGTACTTGTGGGTTTTTACTGTCTAATACTCTTAACGGATTAGTAAGCATACGACGTTTCGAGTCTTCGTCTAATAACTCTTCACGCTCGGTTAAATAAATAACCAACGCATCTCTATAATTAGCTCGTTCGTCATTACTACCTAATGAATTCAACTCTAGTGTGACAAATTCATTGATGCCAAGTTCCCGCCATAAGCGAGAAGTTAGTAAAATAATTTCTGCGTCAATATCTGGAGTGGCAATACCAAACGCTTCTAGACCAAATTGATGGAACTGACGGTAACGTCCTTTTTGTGGTCTTTCATGTCGAAACATCGGTCCCATATACCATAAGCGTTGCTCTTGGTTATATAAAAGTCCATGTTGGTTTGCCGCACGTATACAACTTGCTGTTCCTTCAGGGCGTAATGTCAGACTATCGCCATTACGGTCGTCAAAGGTATACATTTCTTTTTCAACAATATCGGTTACTTCACCAATAGAGCGTTTAAATAATGCTGTTGATTCAACAATTGGCATACGAATTTCAGCAAAACCGTAATTACTAGCGACTCTGCGCAGTACATCTTCTACCATTTGCCAAACATTCGTTTCACTTGGCAAGCAATCATTCATACCTCGAACTGCTTGTAGCGCTTTATTTTTAGCCACTTATCGTATCTCTCTTTATTCTTAAAAAATCATTAATTTTTACGCAGCGCGCATTATAGCGAATATATAATACCGAATATATACTCATTCTCAAATCGAAGAATAACACTCTTTAATCGAGTGTTTTAAAATCAATTTGATTAGTTTGAGCTAAACGTTCATCCATTGCTTTCGCTTTAGCACGAATACGTTGCTCTAATTGATCAACTAAGTTGCCATTATCAAAGCGTTCTTTTTGACGAATACCATCAAGATAATAACCACTTTTTTTACTACTACCTGTTAATCCTAAGTCAGACACCATCGCTTCACCTGGACCATTAACAATACAACCTATAATAGAAACATCCATCGGGGTCATGATGTCTTCTATACGTTGCTCTAAAGCATTCACAGTAGCAACTACATCAAACTCTTGACGAGAACAACTAGGACAAGCAATTAAATTAATACCTCTACTGCGAAGTTTTAAGGATTTTAAAATATCAAAACCGACTTTAATTTCTTCTATAGGGTCTGCAGCTAATGAAATACGCAAGGTGTCACCGATACCTTGTGCTAATAACAGACCTAACCCTACTGACGACTTTACTGATCCTGAACGTAATCCGCCAGCTTCAGTAATACCAAGGTGTAATGGGTTATCAATTTGTTTAGCTAATAATTTATATGACTCAACGGCAAGGAACACGTCAGAGGCTTTCACACTCACTTTAAACTGATTAAAGTTTAGTCTGTCTAGAATATCGACATGTCGCATAGCAGATTCTAGCAATGCTTCAGGAGTTGGTTCAGTATATCTTTCTTGAATATCTTTTTCTAACGAGCCGCCATTCACACCAATGCGTATTGGAATATTATTATCGCGAGCACATTCAACAACACTACGAACACGGTCTTCTCGACCTATATTGCCAGGATTGATACGTAAACAGTCTGCACCATATTCTGCAACTTTTAATGCAATTCTATAGTCAAAATGAATATCCGTAACTAATGGCACATTCACTTGTTTTTTTATTTCACGAAAAGCTTCTGCAGCATCCATTGTTGGTACACTTACACGAACAATATCAGCACCTACCGCTTCAAGTGCTTTAATTTGCGCCACAGTAGCAGCAACATCTGTCGTTTCAGTATTAGTCATAGACTGGACTGTAATTGGCGCATCGCCACCAACAGGCACATTGCCCACCATAATTTGGCGAGATTTTCGGCGAATAATCGGAGATTCTTTAAACATATTTTAAAAACTTATCTAACAAACAATTTATAACGTGAGTGGTAAGGTAAATTTAGCAATATTACCTGCATTAAATTCAGACAAGTCGATAGCTTCGCCATTAAATTCAATATCAGCTAATTCTGGCTTACCCAAAGTGATCTTTAATGGTGCTTGACCTATAACAGTCATGATATAACCTGACTTTTTAACACCCCAAGCAATACGTTCACCTGTTGCATCAAAAATATTAACCCAGCAGTCACCTGAAAAAGTAAAAATAGCAGTATCAATGGCTGCGTTTTCCTCAATACTTTCTTCTTGTGCTAACACTGGGGCTGCATTAGATGCGTTTTCTGACACAACTTCATCTGAAGTACTCACTTGAGTTTCTAAGGTATCTGTATTACTTATATCTTCATCAAGGCTTACTTGATTAATTACGTCTTCTGAGGTGTCTTCCACAATATCACTTGGTATTTGAATACTTTCTGAGCCATCATCTAACTCAATGCTCTCTTCTTCAGTATTATTTTCCTCAGTGCTACCGGCTTCATTAACTACTTCACTCGCAGGAATTGACACTACTTCCTCATTGGCAACATTTTCGTCTGCGCCCTGTTTTGGCTCTTGTAGCCACCACATTATCATTAAGCCAAACAATATCGCAGCAATGATATAACTCAGCCACATTATCCGACTGTGCTCAGCTTGCTTCTCTGTTAAATTAGAAAAGCTTTGCATTTCACTCCGCTGAACTTTTGCAACATCAAGCATGTCATAAGCACTAAGTACTTCACTAACATCAACATTAACAAGTCGGGCATAACTTCGCAGATAACCGCGATTATAAGTAGCAGGTAATTTAGGATTGAATATATCTTGCTCAATACACTCCACTAGTTTTACTTTGAAATTCAATCTATTAGCAATGTGCTCAACAGTAAGTGATGCTTTTTCTCTTGCTTCACTCAGAATTTGACCTGGGCCAATCATTTCCATGTCTTCACTAAGTTCATCAAGTTGCTTGTTATCGACAGCGTCTATTATTTTTTCACTCATCTACTGATTTACCAACTTTGGGTCTTCTAAAAAGATTATATCTTTAATATAAAGTTTTTTATTAATGTTATTCCATCGACGCAACGATTCAACTTTTATATTATATTTCAACGAAATACCATACAAAGTATCACCTGCTTTGACTACATGGAAACCTGGCAACTTTTTAGACTGATCTTGCGTTCCAGTCTTTGGTTCTTCCTGAACTACATCAGAGCTTTCTATAGCTTTTTTTTCTTTTACTGTGCTTGGTTTAAGCGTAGATAAGTGTACTCTATTAACTTCTTTTTCAGCAACAACTTGTTTTTGTGTTTTATCTACACTTTCAGGTGAAGTTTTTTTACTTTTTTTAGGTGATAACTTTACTATTCGCTTCTTAGGTTTAGTCAGCGTATTCGTTGCTTTTAATAATTCATATCTTTTAGCCAGGCTATCTGCTTCTATCGAGGTAAGTTCATTAAGTAAATATTGCTGAGCCTCCCATGACTGAGGGAACATTTTCACTAGCATGGTGCCATAGTTTTTTGCCGTACCACGCTCGCCAAGTTTATAATGCACTTTATAAGATAATGCTAAAAATTGAGAAGTAAAGCGACGAGTAACTCTTTCAAAGCGCTGATTAAATGATTTAGCTTGCTTATAGTCCCCCATCGCATATTGTAGTCGTATCATTTGGAATAATATCGATGAACTACTAGGGCTATGTAAAATAGCTTTATTTAAATACATTTCAGCTTTAATAAAATCATCATTCTTCAAAAAACAAGAGGATAAATTCTCATAGCTTTTAGCCACTAAAAGATAGCTAGGTACCGCAATAGCTTTTAAAAATTGCTTTTCCGCCGCTTCAATCTTATCTTGCCGGCATAGATAAACACCGTAATTATTTAGCGTATCCGCATCATCACTTTTTATTGATAACGCCTTTTCATACGATGATATTGTTAACTTATGTTCACCAACAGTTTCGTAATAATGTGCAAAAGCGGTATATACTTGCACCATATTAGGTGCAAAGTTTTTTGCTTTTTCTAAGTTTTGTTTAGCTTGGGGCATATTGCCCATCTTCAAATAACCTAATCCTAACGAGATACGTGTTGCCGCCATGTCATCCGTATTAGCTTGATTTTGAACAACAGGAGTATCATCATTTTCATAGTTCTGTGTTACACAACCTGATAAAAACGCAGGAAGTAGGGTCAGAATTGCGATAAAGGCTCTTTTGCTAATCAAATATTTATCCATAATAGTCTGAACTTGCTTCATTAGTTGCTATGTTAGTAAAGTTTGATAGTAACGCGTTCAAACAATCTTTACCGCAATTTCGTCAGCTTTAGCTTGTTTTTTTTCTATTTGTATACTTTGTTGCTCTTGTGTACGTTTGGTTCGGTCTAAAACATCGCCAGCTAACTGTCCACAAGCCGCATCAATATCTTCACCACGAGGTCTTCTCGTTATTACAGTTAAGCCGTAACTTTGTAACACTTTATCAAACCTATCAATACGCGAATTACTTGGGCGTTTATAAGGAGAGCCAGGGTAATGATTAAAAGGGATTAAGTTAATTTTGCTCGGTAGATCTTTTAATACATGCGCTAAAGCATGCGCTTGCTCAGTTGAATCATTAACATGATCT